>NZ_CP176417.1:1514772-1817727 GCF_046245175.1 Lysinibacillus sp. 38-6 | reverse complement strand
ATTATCGGATTAATGGGTTACAACTACGTAAAAAGCGCACTAAAACCAGTGGACCCAGATGCAACAAAAACCATTGCTGTGGAAGTACCAATTGGTTCTAGTTTAAGCTCGATTTCAGCTTTATTAGAGAAAAAGGGCGTTATTAAAGATGCAAAAGTCTTTAAATACTATGCAAAGTTTAAAAATGAATCACAATTCCAAGCAGGTAATTATGATTTAACACAAGCGATGACATTGGACGAGCTAATAGAAAGCTTAAAAACAGGGAAGGTGTATCGCGAACCGGTCTTTACAATGACAGTTCCAGAAGGTCTTACATTAGATCAAATTGGCAAAATCGTTGAAAAGAAAACGCCGTATACACAAAAAGAATTTATGGATTTAGTGACAAGTGAAGCATTTGTTCAAAAAATGATGGCCAATTATCCTGAACTTGTTACGGAAGCAGTTTTAGCGGACAATATTCGCTATGACCTAGAAGGATATTTATTCCCTGCAACATATTCGTATTTTGAAGAAAAACCTTCGTTAGAGTCAATCGCTGAAGAAATGGTAGCGGCGATGAATAATGTGGTGAAAGATTACAGTGAAGTGCTGGCAGAAAAACAAATGTCTGTCCATCAATTACTAACATTTGCTTCTTTATTAGAGGAAGAAGCAACAGCCCAAACAGATCGTGAAACAATCGCAAGCGTATTTTATAATCGTATTGAGCAAGGAATGCCATTACAAACAGACCCAACGGTTTTATATGCACTTGGTTCACATAAAGACCGCGTGTTATATGAAGATTTGGAAGTAGAAAATGCTTATAATACTTACAAAAACAAAGGCTTACCGCCAGGCCCTATTGCAGGTGCTGGAAAAACTTCGATTGAAGCCGCGTTAAATCCGAGCAAAACCGATTATCTTTATTTTTTAGCAGATAAAGAAGGAGTGAACCACTTCTCGAAAACATATGATGAGCATTTGCAAAAGAAAGCACAATATATTAAGTAGTTGTCAGTAATTTGAGGCGAAAAATAGCACAATAAAATGGGTAGAAGGAAAGAAAAATAGCTTTCCTTCTATTTTCGTGCTATTATAAATTGTGATTTTTAATCAATTAATACGTGGTGGCAATTGTTTCGTGCAATCGACAAACAATTGCTCATTTTTGTATGGCAAAGTACCAAGACATCACGTTTGGTCTTTTTCTTTTTGTAGGAAAGTGACGATGAAGTTTGGACAACGGGAGCGTGCTCGTTTCCTTTTAAATGAGGGTGAATTTTACAATGGAATTATCGGATGCATATATACAATCATTTATTCAACCACGTAATGACTTGCTTTTAGAAATGGAAGCATATGCGGAAGAAAATCATGTCCCAATTATGCAACTAGCTGGGATCGATGCACTTAATCAGTTGCTTCGTATTCAAAATCCGTCAAAAATATTAGAAATTGGCACAGCAATTGGCTACTCAGCAATCCGTATGGCAGATGCTTTGCCTAATGTGCATATTGTGACGATTGAACGTGATGAAGAGCGTGTGGCGAAAGCAAGAGCTTATATTGCACGATCATCAGTTGCAAATCGTATTACGGTCATAGAGGGTGACGCCTTAGAGGTAGATGATAAGGCCATTCACACAACGTTCGATGCGATTTTTATTGATGCAGCGAAGGGACAATATCAACGATTTTTCGAAAAATATGCCCCTCTTGTAAAATCCGGAGGCGTCTTGTATATCGATAATATGTATATGCATGGCTTGTCGGATTTGGACTTAAAGGATGTACCACGTCGCAAGCGGACAATGATTCGAAATTTAAAAAACTTTACCGATTGGATTATGCACCATCCTGACTATACAAGTGCATTTTTACCGGTCGGAGATGGCTTATTATTATGTTTGAAGAGGTGACGACTATGAAAAAACCTGAATTGCTTGTCACACCACAATCAGTGGACCATATAAAAGCATTGTTAACAGCTGGAGCAGATGCTTTTGTCATTGGGGAACAACAATTTGGTCTTCGTCTAGCAGGAGAATTTTCTGTCAGCGAAGTAGAAGAAGCAACGAAGATTATTCACGCAGCAGGCAAAAAGGTTTATGTTGCAGTGAATGCGCTTTTCCATAATGAGAAACTAGATGCATTAGGCGAATACTTAAAAGAAATGCAACGTATTGGTGTAGACCGTTTAATTTACGGTGACCCAGCCGTTATTATTGTGCGCCGTGAGCAAGGTGTAACCATTCCGTTACACTGGAACCCAGAAACAACAGCGACAAACTGGTTTACTGCTAACTACTGGGGCAAACGTGGTGCAACACGTGCTGTGCTTGCACGTGAGCTGTCATTAGAAGAGGTAATAGAAATTAAAGAACATGCGGAAGTAGAAGTGGAAGTACAAGTGCATGGCATGACATGTATGTTCCAATCAAAACGTCCGTTACTCGGTCATTATTTCCTATATCAAGATAAAGTGATGGCCATTGAAAATCGTCAAGAAAACCGTAACATGTTCCTACATGATGATGAGCGTAACAATAAGTATCCTATTTATGAGGATGCTAACGGTACGCATATTTTCAGTCCAAATGATATGTGCATTATTGATGAGCTGGGCGAGTTATTTGAAGCCGGCATCGATGCGCTCAAAATCGAAGGTGTTTTACAAACACCATCATATGTAGTGACAGTAACAGAAGCATATCGTCAAGCAATTGACACATATTTTGACGAATCTGAAGATGCATATGACGATATTAAAGATGATTTACTGGCTAAAATTGAAGAAATCCAGCCTACTATTCGACCACTCGATACGGGCTTTATCTTCAAAGAAACGGTTTACTAGGAGGTGGCAAGATCATGGCATTGGCATTAGAACAAAATGACAAAATTCGCGCAGTTGTTGACGGCAAGCGCGTTATTACAAAAAAACCAGAACTACTTGCCCCTGCAGGTAGCTTAGAAAAGTTAAAAGTAGCTGTTCACTATGGTGCAGACGCAGTATTTATTGGCGGTCGTGAATTTGGCCTTCGTTCAAATGCAGATAATTTCTCGATTGAGGATATGCGTGAAGGTGTAGAATTTGCCAATCAATACGGTGCAAAAATTTACGTGACAACGAATATTTTTGCCCATAACGAAAACATGGATGGCTTAGAGCAATACTTAAAAGATATCGAATCTGCAGGCGTTACGGGCATTATTGTTGCAGATCCGCTTATTATTGAAACATGTCGTACGGCTGCGCCGAAGCTTGAAATCCATCTTTCGACGCAACAGTCGCTATCCAACTGGAAAGCTGTGCAATATTGGAAAGAAGAAGGGTTACACCGAGTTGTATTAGCGCGTGAAGTTGGCGGCGAAGAAATGAAGCTAATGAAAGAAAAGGTCGATATTGAAATCGAAGCATTCGTTCATGGCGCGATGTGTATCGCCTATTCAGGTCGTTGTGTGTTATCAAACCATATGACAGCACGTGACTCCAATCGTGGTGGCTGCTGCCAATCTTGTCGTTGGGATTATGATCTTTACGAGCTAGAAGATGGTGAGGAAAAAGCACTTTTCGATGAGAATCATGCACCATTCGCCATGAGCCCGAAAGATTTAAAGTTAATTGAAGCGATTCCGCATATGATTGAGCTTGGCATTGACTCATTGAAAGTAGAAGGTCGTATGAAATCCATTCACTATGTGGCTACAGTTGTTTCTGTTTATCGCAAAGTGATTGACGCTTACTGTGCAGATCCTGAAAACTTTAAAATTAAACGGGAATGGTTAGAAGAGTTAGACAAATGTGCAAACCGTGAAGCAGCAGAGGCATTTTTCCATGATGCACCTGGTCACGAAGAGCAAATGTTTGGCGTGCATGGCCGTAAAACAACTTACGAGTTTGCCGGACTTATTTTAGACCATGATCCAGAGACAAAAATCGTGACGATGCAACAACGTAACTATTTTAAACCTGGTGATGAAGTAGAATTTTTTGGTCCCGAAATCGAAAACTTCCGCATTACAATGGGGGAAATTTGGGATGAGGACGGCAATAGTTTAGATGCGGCTCGTCATCCATTACAAATTGTTAAATTTAAATGTGAGACACCGCTTCAACCGCATAATATGATGCGAAAGGAGAATAATTAATGGCAATCAAGCGTCCAGTTGTCATCGGAATCGCTGGTGGTTCATGCTCGGGTAAAACGAGTGTGACACGTGCTATTTATGATGTTTTCCGCGACCATTCTGTCGTTGTAATTGAGCAAGATTATTACTACAAAGATCAAAGTCATTTAACATTTGAAGAACGTTTAGGAACGAATTATGATCATCCTTTAGCGTTCGATAATGATTTATTAATTGATCATATTAAAACATTATTAAAGCGTCAGCCTATCGATAAGCCTGTTTATGATTATGTACAGCATACACGTGCTGAAGAAGTTATCCATGTAGAGCCAGTAGATGTCATTATACTAGAAGGCATTTTAGTATTAGAGGATGCGGACTTACGTAATTTAATGGACATTAAATTATTTGTCGATACAGATTCTGATTTACGTATTATTCGTCGTATCCTTCGTGATATTAAAGAGCGTGGACGGACGACAGATTCTGTTATTGAGCAGTATTTATCCGCAGTGCGCCCAATGCATAATATGTTCATTGAACCGACTAAACGTTATGCTGATATCATTATTCCCGAAGGTGGAGAAAATGGTGTTGCCATTGATTTGATGGTAACGAAAATTAAAACTATTCTTGAAACTGACAACGTATTGTAATAAGATAGAGTGGTATTGACAATATTTACATGCATTTCAAAGCATATTTTTGTAAGGCATGCATACTATTAGGTCAAAGCGTATTTTGAAATGGATTAAAAATAATAAAATTCGATTAAGTGCATTTTCCTAAGCATTTGATCGAGTTTTATGTTTTTATATTGATGAAATAAGGAGTGAAGTACTTTGTCAAATGAAAAACAGTACCCAATGACAGCCGAGGGTAAACGAAAATTAGAAGAAGAATTAGTGAAATTAGAAACAGAAACACGTAAAGAAATCGTAGAGCGTATTAAAATTGCACGTGATTTCGGGGATCTTTCTGAAAACGCTGAGTACGATTCAGCAAAAGAAGAACAAGCCTTTTTAGAAGGTCGTATCTCTACATTAAAATCAATGATTCGCAACGCGGTCATTATTAGTGAAGATGAAACAGACAACAGTGTAGTTTCTCTTGGGAAAACGGTTACATTCGTTGAAATTATTGATGGTAAACCTGCTTCTGATGAAGAATCTTATACGATTGTCGGTTCAGCAGAGGCAGATCCAATGGAATTCCGTATCTCAAATGAATCACCAATTGCAAAAGGCTTACTTGGTAAAGCAGAAGGTGAAGAAGTAGCCGTACAAACACCTGGCGGCGAAATGAAAGTGAAAATTCTTTCTATTAAATAATTTAGTTGTACAAGCAGTTAGCTTTTCTTTCTTAAGAGAAGCTAACTGTTTTTATTTTGCAAGCGGTGTGGAACTTGATAGAATATTGGCTAGAGAGGGGGAGACTTCATGAGTGAACGACAAACACGAAGCAGTCGTCATTTGCAGCCATCTCGCAATAAAAAGCTAGATAAAATACTGAATGTTTTAATTGGTATTGTAATAATACTAATTGTTTTAACGGCAACGTATGTGTTTAAGTGGCAAGATGACGCACAAGATGATGTGAAAGAAGAACCGGTTCAGGAGCAAAAGAACGATGATGGTGACAAGGAACCTCCGAACAAGAATGATAGCTCAGATAAAGGCAATCAGCCAACAGAGGAAGAACAATCTGGGGAGGAAGACGAAACGTCACCAGAAGATCCGCAGCCTGAGCAAAATACGGCTGTAGAAACAACGTCAGACGATCCTATCGTGAATCGTGTCGTGACGGATAAAAACTGGAAACCAACCCCTACAACGCAAACCGGAGCCCATGTGTCATCGTATGATAGTTCATCTGTAGATTGGGCAGAAAAGCTGGCGACAGTTACAGCTGTTACCGGAATTACAAATGACAATATGATTGTTTGGCGCGTGCAAAATAATGGGGGCGCTAATAAGGCAATTGCAACGGTATCGACAAAAGATAAAAGTGAGATGTATCGTGTCAGCATGGAATGGATTGATAACGAAGGTTGGTTACCTGTGAAACTTGAGCAGTTGAATACTTTAGAAGGTGCCTATTGACGAAAGTAGCAGTTTTGATTATGTTTAACTTTATTGACTAAAAATAGTTCGCTTGAAGTTTTTGATTGTGAAGAGCGAGGTAAAAAACAGATGTCGATTTTGCGATGGCATCCGTCACGTAAGTAGGATACTAGAAGGGAAGAAATGAATTCATGAAAATCGCAGTTATCGGTGCAATGGAAGAAGAAGTAGAGTTATTACGTGCATCTTTGGAGGATGCGTCAAGTACAACCATTGCAGGTAGTGAGTACACAACAGGGACATATGAAGGAAAAGAAGTTGTTTTATTAAAAAGCGGCATTGGAAAAGTGAATGCGGCAATGTCGACAACTATACTATTGCATGAATTCAAACCAGATGTCGTAATTAATACAGGTTCTGCTGGAGGTTATGATGAGGCGTTAGAAGTAGGCGCAGTGGTTATTTCCGATGAAGTACGTCATCATGATGTTGATGTGACAATTTTCGGTTATGAAATTGGTCAAATGGCAGGTATGCCTGCAGCTTTCCAATCTGATGCAAAGTTAATGAAAGTGGCAGAAGAAGCAGTCAAAGCAGTTGGTGAGCATCAATATGGTATTGGTTTAATTTGTTCAGGCGATGCTTTTATGAATGATCCAGTACGTGTGGAAGCAGTGCGTCAACATTTTCCACAAATGAAAGCTGTTGAAATGGAAGCGGCCGCTGTTGCACAAGTATGCTATCAATTCGGTACACCATTCGTTGTTATTCGCGCATTATCGGATATTGCCGGAAAAGAATCGAATATTAGCTTTGATGAGTTCTTACCAGTAGCAGCGAAGCACTCTACACAAATTGTATTAAAGGCGATTTCATCCCTTTAAATCTACACGAAATAGACAAATTGAACTGTTTAAGCGTGAGAAAAATCACAGTCGTAACGGATGTGCAATGCTACAATGGCAATAATTAATGCTCTTCATTTAGATGGGAGGTTATTAGGATGCTATTGTTAACAGCAGGTGTTGTCATCATTACGATGTTAATCGGTACACTGATTTCGGCGGATCTATCAGATACGACGCTTTAATACCGTATAGAAAGCTCCTTTGAGGCTATGAAAGCTAAAAAGGAGCTTTTTATTGTGAAAGACACTACGAAGGATACACGGACACCGCTATGTGCTTTATAGGGCAATCAAAAGTAGTAGGGCGGAGGAAATAAAGCAAGTACGTCATTTTCTAGATTGAATTTTTATGAATAACACATTACAATAAATTACTCAATAGACTTTTGATCTCTTTTGTAAAATTGATAGAGTTTAATGAGTGCTCGCTTTTCAATGCGAGATACATAACTACGAGAAATATTTAATCGGGCAGCAATTTCTTTTTGTGTCAGGGCGTCGTGTTGATTTAAGCCATAGCGGAGTGTGACAATTTCAAGTTCACGGTCATCCAGCATATGCAAATATTGATACAATTGTGCAACATGCTCTTTATGTTCTAATTTTTCTGTTGCACTTTCTTCATCCATTTGTAGCATGTCACCTATTTGCAATGCATTGCCATCTTTGTCAGTGCCAACTGGTTCGAATAAAGATACATCCTTTTGTACTTTTTTTTGTGTCCGTAAGTGCATTAAAATTTCATTTTCGATACAGCGAGCTGCGTACGTAGCAAGACGTGTTTTTTTATCAGGGGTATAACTTTCAACAGCTTTCATAAGACCGATTGTACCAATGGAAATATAGTCATCGAGTTGCTCATGCTTTGGATGGAATTTCTTGACGACATGTGCAACAAGTCGCATATTGCGCTCGATTAAATCAAGACGCGCTTGCTCATCACCACCTAAAAATCGTTCAATACAAGCAGCTTCCTCTTCTTTAGAAAAGGGTTTATGGAATGTTTGCCCCTTTAAGTAACCGAACAAGGCTGGGATTTCAAACCATAACTGCAACATAGAAGTAAAAATTCCGCTCATTGAATGATTTCATCCTTTCCCCATTTTTCGACAGTATATGTTAAGAAACGGCGTTCAATGAAAAAAAGTGCAACAGCAAATTGCTGTTACACTTTTTTTAACGTAAATGTACTGATCATTAGTAACGCTAAAATGGGAAGAAAGAAAAGATAAAAAGCTGGGTGGAACGTATTCGACGCAAAATACGTTAATGTTAATAGTGTACCAGCAGCTGTAATCGGTAGCCCGGTAAAATAACCGTTTGCTTCACTAATATTGAAGCGAGCTAATCGCATCGCACCGCAGACGATATAAAGAACGGTCATCATCATGCCCGCGAAGCCAAAATCAACGAGGACAACTTCATACATTAATAATGCAGGTGCTACACCAAATGATATAATATCACTCATAGAATCTAACTGTTTACCTAACTCAGATACTTGTCCGAGTGCACGCGCTACTTTCCCATCATAACGATCGAGAAGAGCAGCAATAAAGATAAACAAGACACTATAGCTATAATATTCATGTAAAGTGGCCATAATAGCCGCGCCACCAAAAGACATATTACTAATTGTGATGAAGTTTGCTGCGTGCGATTTCATTTTCTTAACCGTCGTATCCACCAACTTGTGATAAAAAAACAAGGCGGATCACTCCTTTGCACTTAAGATATTGTACCATTATACTTCGGATGCGAAAAAATTGACAGTCTAATTTAATCGATAGGGGTTTTGCTTTATGAAAGAAAAACTATACCAACGCTTAATAGAATTAACGAATGGCAAACAATCTTCCCAGCTTTTACAAACGATTGCGAAAGCGAAGTGGAGTAAGCGAATCATTCCAAGCTACATGAAAATATACGATATTAACCTTGAAGAAGTTTCAAAAAAACCACAACAATTTTCAAGTTTACATGATTTTTTTACAAGAGAGCTTTTAACGGATGCCCGACCAGTTGATCAAAGTCCTTATGTCTATACGAGTCCAGTCGATGCAAAAGTAGAATCGTTTGGACGCATTGAATGGGATATGACATTTCTTGTGAAGGGTAAGCCTTATGCACTGGAAGATTTACTAGGAAATAAAGATCGTGCTGCGCAATATGCGGATGGACATTTTATCGTATTTTATTTAAGTCCTGCTGATTATCATCGTATCCATAGCCCGATTAATGGCACGGTTTTACGACAATATACACTTGGCCAAACATCTTTCCCGGTCAATCAGCTTGGCCTCACATACGGTAAAAAGCCAATTTCTCATAACTATCGTCTAGTAACGGAGTTAAAAGTGGCCAATGATCAACAAGTGGCCTTGATAAAAGTGGGGGCTACTTTTGTTAACTCTATCGTGCTGACAAACACGACAGCGCAATGGCAAAAGGGGCAAGAAGTCGGTTATTTTTCTTTTGGTTCAACAGTCGTTATGCTATTTGAAAAAGATGCCATAACATTTACGGACAATGTTGTACAAGGAAGTCCAATTCGCATGGGTGAAGCCTTTGCAAATATGCTATAATGGTCGAATAATACGTTTAGATTAGGGGTCGCTATTTTGTATAATTTTTTATTACCAGATGAATTTGTGACAAGCATTTTTGAAATTACACCAGAAAAGCTTCAGGAATTAGGCATTAAAGGAATTATTACTGATTTAGATAATACGCTTGTAGAATGGGATCGTGCTGATGCAACGGAAGAGCTCATTATTTGGCTACGTATTATGAAAGAAGCAGGTATTCGCATTATTATTGCATCGAATAATAAAGAAGCACGCGTAAAGCATTTTGCTGAGCCGCTTGATATTCCTTATATTCATAAAGCGAAAAAGCCTCTTCGTAATGCCTTTTACAGTGCCGTCATTCAATTAGGATTACGTCCAAATGAAGTAGTGATGGTAGGAGACCAATTACTAACTGATGTAATGGGCGCCAACCGTTTAGGACTGCATACTATTTTAGTAAAACCAGTTGCCCAATCGGACGGGCTCGTAACAAAATTTAATCGTTTCGTTGAGCGTCGTGTGTTCAATGATTTAAAACGTAAAGGAATAATTACTTGGGAGGAAAAAGAATGAACGAAATGCCAAATTGTATTGGCTGTGGTACGACAATTCAAACAGAAGATAAAACAGCAGTAGGGTACGCACCCCCATCATCATTAGAAAAAGACGTGGTCATTTGCCAACGTTGCTTCCGTTTGAAAAATTATAATGAAATTCAACCTGTGTCATTAACAGATGACGACTTTCTACGTATTTTAAATGGTCTTGGAACACAGCAAGGCTTAATCGTAAAAATCGTTGATATTTTTGACTTCAATGGTAGCTGGTTGCCAGGGCTGCATCGCTTTGTTGGCAATAACCCAGTACTATTAGTAGCAAATAAAGCTGATTTACTGCCAAAATCAGTAAAGCCGAAAAAGGTTATCAACTGGCTTAAACGTGAAGCGAAGGCACTAGGCCTGCAACCAATTGATGTGCTATTAGTTAGTGCACATAAAGGCAAAGGAATGGCTGAAGCGATGGAGGCGATTGATGAATATCGCAAAGGCCAAAACGTTTACGTAGTAGGTTGTACAAATGTTGGAAAATCCACGTTTATTAACCGCGTAATAAAACAAGCTACGGGTGAAGGTGAAGTCATTACTACTTCTCATTTCCCTGGTACTACATTGGATATGATTGAAATTCCACTCGATGATGGTAGTGCATTATATGATACACCTGGCATTATTAATCACCACCAAATGGCACATTATATCGATGCAAGTGAATTAAAATATATTATGCCCAAAAAAGAAATTAAACCGAAAGTATATCAGCAAAATGCGGGTCAATCGTTATTTATTGGTGCACTTGCACGTTTTGATTTTATACAAGGTGAACGTTCAGCATTTACAATCCATGTAGCCAATGATTTGCCAATCCACCGCACAAAGCTAGAAAAGGCAGATGCTTTATATGCTGAGCATAAAGGCGAACTACTTGCACCGCCAACAGCAGAATTTATCGACAAGCTACCAGAGTTAGTTCGTCATGAGTTTTCAATCAAAGAAGCCAAAACTGATGTCGTCTTTTCAGGTCTTGGTTGGATTACGGTACAGCATGCGAATGTGGTCATTGCTGCCTATGCTCCAAAAGGTGTACAAGTTTCCATTCGTCCATCACTAATTTAACGAGCTGCATCCTTCATGGCATTAACATGCAGGATGCATGTCCCGTTTAAGTAACAACATCTAACGCCTCCTGGACTATCACAGATTATAACAGGAGCACTGCTAAAAAAATCTGGCGGCTATCTATGTGAGGTTATTTCATGATAGAGATTAGAAGAGAAGAGGGTCTAGGACATGAAGAAGTGGTTTGCAGTAATTGGCGATCCGATTGAACATTCAAAATCACCAGCTATGCACAATAGTTGGTATGAAGAAATGGCTATCGACGCTACTTATATTCCAGTACATGTGACAACAGATCAGTTAGAGGCAGCTGTTGCTAGTTTTAAAACATTAGGTGCAAGCGGTTGGAATGTAACCATTCCACATAAAACGGCAATCATACCTTATTTAGATGAGCTAGATGAGTTAGCGCAAAAAATGGGTGCGGTCAATACCGTTGTACGCACACAAGACGGACGATTAAAAGGTTACAATACTGATGGGCTTGGTTTTGTGCGCTCACTAGAAGAAGCGGTCGGCAAATCCCATAAAGAAAAGTCTGTGCTTCTAATAGGGGCAGGCGGAGCAGCTCGTGGTATCGCCTTCGCTATGCAACAACAAGGGTACACGAATTTAACCATTGCCAATCGCACCGTTGCCAATGCACAAGCAATTATTAATGAATTAGGGACGGGTCGTGCGATTTCTTTAGAACAAGCAGAGGAATCGTTAGCTGATTATGGTATTTTAGTCCAAATGACGTCAGCCGGACTTGTGACGGGCGATTTTTCTATGCCGTTTTCATTGAATCGACTTACAAAAGGCGCAATTGTTGCAGATATTGTGTATAATCCATTAATGACGCCTTTTTTACAAGCGGCTGTGGAAAAAGGAGCGACTGTAGTAACAGGTCTTGGTATGTTCGTCCATCAAGGTGCGATTGCGTTCCAATACTGGCTCGATGAATATCCAAATACAAATTCAATGATTGCGCGCTTAAAAGCGCAATTAGGAGGACAATAATTTTTATGTTAACAGGTAAACAAAAGCGTTTTTTACGTGCAGAAGCACATCATTTAACACCGATTTTCCAAGTAGGAAAAGGCGGCGTGAATGACGAAATGACGAAGCAAATTCGTGAAGCATTAGAAGTACGTGAGCTTATTAAAGTGCGTATTTTAGATAACTGTGAAGATGATAAACATGAAGTGGCAGAGGCGCTTGCTAAAGGAGCACATGCTGAGCTTGTACAATTAATTGGTCTAACAGTTGTTTTATATAAAGAATCACGTAACAATAAAAAAATTATGTTACCAAAAGCAGCGAAATAAGGTGAAACGATGAAGAAGGTCGGTTTACTTGGCGGTACGTTTAATCCACCCCATATTGGGCACCTAATGATGGCAAACGAAGTATTTCATGCATTGGAATTAGATGAAGTACGTTTTTTGCCAAATGCATTGCCACCTCATAAACAAGCTCCACATGATGCGAGTGATGCGAAACGTTTAGAAATGGTGGGTCTTGCCATTCAACCGTATAAGCATTTTCGGGTCGAGTCGTATGAGGTGGATAAGGGAGGCGTATCCTATTCCTATAACACACTAGCTGCATTATGTGAAAGGGAGCCTACCGTTCAGTTTTACTTTATCATTGGTGGGGATATGATTGATTCACTCCATACGTGGTATCGTATTGACGAGTTAGTGAAGCTTGTGCAATTTGTTGGCGTAAAACGTCCAAGAACAGAAGCCCGTACGGAGTACCCTGTATTAATGGTGGAAGTACCCCAAATCGATTTATCGTCTACACTGATTCGTGACCGCCTTGCTACTGGTAGAACGGTAACTTTTTTACTGCCAGAAGCGGTAGAGACGTTTATACGAGAGGAAGGTCTTTATGGAACGCGAACAGTATCTAGCAGCGATTAAAACACGCATGCCTGAGAAACGTTATATCCATACACTGGGTGTAATGGAAACAGCCATTGCATTAGCAAACATCTATGGTGAGGACGAAAAGAAAGCTGAAACAGCAGCCATTCTCCATGATATTGCCAAATATGCTGATATCGACTGGATGGAGCAAATCGTTCAACAACAAAAATTAGATCAACAGCTGCTTGGCTGGGGTAGCGAATTACTACATGGTCCAGTTGGTGCGTATATTGCTGAAAGTGAGTTTGGTATTACGGATGAGGATCTATTAAATGCCATCCGTTTCCATACGACAGGACGTGTAGCAATGAGTCGTTTAGAAAAAATAATTTTTGTCGCAGATATGATTGAACCGAATCGAAAATTTGATGGTGTAGAACGTCTGCGCAAAAAAGCGCACAAAGATTTAGATAAGGCAATGAGTGCCTGCATACGTCATACATTAGCATTTTTAATTGAAACGAAGCAGGCTATTTATCCGTTATCTATAGCATGTTACAACGATATGATGAAAAGAGAGGACAGTGAAGGATGACTTCAACTTTATTACAAGCAGCTTACAAAGCAATCGACGACAAACATGGTGAGGATATTGTCGTTTTAAATATGCAAGGTATTTCACTTTTAGCAGATTACTTCATCATTGCGCACGGGAATTCAGATCGCCAAGTTCAGGCAATTGCGCGCGAATTACAAGATGTAGCAGTGAAAGAGGGGCATGAAATCCGTCGCGTGGAAGGTTTCGATGGCGCACGTTGGATTTTAGTAGACCTTGGCGATGTTGTAGCACATGTATTCCACAAGGATGAGCGTGCTTATTATAACCTAGAACGTCTATGGGGCGACGCACCGCAATTAGACGTGCCAGAGGCGTAAGTTGAGTAGCTATGAACGTTTTGCGCATGTATACGATGAGCTTCAAACGGATATTCCATACAATCGTTATGTGGAATGGATTGAGCAACATGCGCCAAGCGAACATTTCCCGAAGCTTTTAGATATTGGCTGTGGCACAGGCGTACTTGGTCTTTTGTTAGCCAATGCTGGCTATAAGGTAAGTGGCATTGATTTGTCAGAAGATATGCTGGCTATCGCTGCAGAACGTTTTACAGAGGCAGGTTTACAAGTGCCGCTATTTTGCATGTCGATGCATGAATTGGATGGCTTTGAGGCCCTGGATGTCGTAACAATTGCCATTGATTCACTCAACTATGTGATGGAAGAGGCCGCTGTTTACGCCACGTTAGAACGTATTTTTCATTCTTTACGTCATGGTGGTCAACTATTTTTTGATGTCCATTCATTATATAAAATGGATGAGATTTTTTTAGACGGACCCTTTACGTATGATGATGAAGATATTAGCTACGTATGGCATACAGAGCTAGGGGACTATGACCATTCAGTTGTTCATCAAATGACATTTTATGTTCGAGATGCAGCAAGCAATTTGTATGAGCGTTTTGATGAGGAACATAACCAACGTACATTCCCAATTGAGCAATATATGGCATGGCTTCGTTACATTGGCTTTACAGACGTAGAAGTGACAGCAGATTTTACAGAAGAAGCACCTGAGTATGAAAGTGAACGCATTTTTATACGTGCGGTGAAATAATCAAATAATATGAAACTTGAAAGCAAACAAGCTGTTTGCCTCAAGATTTCAGACAAGGAGTTCGGCATAATGCCGGACTTTTTTTTGTCCATTTCTTTCTAGCAAAGTATTGTGAACCATCGTCTTTAACCGTATGATGGAGATAGATATTCCATAAAAAGTAAAATGAGAAAAGAGGCGTAGCAATGGAATTTAAACTTTTTTTAAATGAAGTCGACGAATTGAAAGCATTCATGTTAACGAACAGCTGGGATTATCATATTCATAAAAATATGAAAGAAGAAACCGTTCAACTTTTGGTTGAGGAGGGCTATTATCAAAACGGAAGAGAAACATACTGGATTATTGACAACAATCTAAAAATCGGCCTTATTTGTATTGAAGATATCGAAGATTCCATCGTATCATTCGATTTAAGATTAGATGCAACGTATAGGGGGCAAGGCTATGGCCATTATGCACTTCGCTGGCTGCAACAGTATCTTTTTGGAGAAAAAAATAAAATTCGTATTGAAGGATATACAAGAGCTGACAACTTAAGCATGCGTAAATGTTTTACGAAAGCGGGTTTTGTCAAAGAAGGATACTTAAGAAATGCGTGGGAAAATGCCGATGGTAGTGTTACAGATAGCGTGCTTTATAGCGCCATTCAATCAGATTGGCAAAACAAAACTACTACCGCGATTAAACTGGATGACTTGGCATTTTAAAATCGCTCTTACAGTAGGGGGCGTGCTATTTTTATCACGAATGACAGCATATAACTTTTCAATAAAAGCATGATAGTATATGATAAAATTAACTCCATATGATTGACCTTTTGCAATGAAAGGGTGGTACAATGATCCAATCTTTATGGCAAAAGTATAGAAAAAGTGTGCTGCTCCCTAGCATACTTGGCATCAGTGGACTTTGTTACTTCTATTTTTCGAGTTTTGACTCTTCACCTCCCCAAGAAGAGCTCATCGAAACAATCCAACCTACAGAACAACTAGCAATAACAGAACCTGCCAAAGAAGAAGCGGTCGTACAGCAGGTACTAATTGATATAAAAGGTGCAGTTTTGCATCCAGGTGTCTATGCACTTCAGCCCGAACAACGCATTATTGACGCAGTACAGCTTGCAGGCGGTTATAGTGAGGATGCTGATACACGTCTTATTAACCATGCCCAAAAGGTACAAGATGAAATGGTAATTTATATACCTGTCAAAGGTGAAAACCTTGAAGAAGGAATGGCTCATATTCAGTTTGCCACATTTGGTGATAGCAATAAGGCAACGAATAATAAGGTCAATGTCAATAAAGCCGATGATAAGGAACTGACCACTTTAGCAGGTATTGGCCCATCTAAAGCGCAAAGTATTATTGCATATCGTGAGGAAAATGGGAATTTTCAAACGATAGAGGATGTCAAAAAAGTGGCAGGCATTGGTGAAAAAACATTTGAAAAACTGAAGGATTCAATTACAGTCAACTAAATTAGCATGTGTTGTTGACGACCCTTTTCCAAAAGGGCTACACTATAGTAGAAAAGTGACTGCTGCAGCGATGCACAGTTTGTTCATTATGGAATTAATTATGGAGGTAGTCATATGGAGCGTATTACTTGGGATCAATTTTTTATGGCACAAAGCCATTTACTCGCGTTACGTAGTACTTGTACAAGACTGGCAGTCGGTGCAACGGTTGTACGGGATAAGCGAATTATAGCAGGAGGATATAACGGCTCGATTACAGGTGATGAACATTGTATTGAAGAGGGTTGTTATGTTGTCGATAATCATTGTGTACGCACGGTGCATGCTGAAATGAATGCACTTTTACAATGCGCCAAGTATGGCACACCGACAAAAGGTGCGGACTTGTATGTGACACATTTCCCTTGTCTACCATGTACAAAATCCATTATTCAGGCAGGAATTGAGCGAGTTTATTATGCTACGGATTATAAAAATAATGCATATGCGCAAGAATTATTTAAAAAAGCAGGCGTAGAAGTGTTGCATGTACCTTTTGATGAGCGCAAAATTGATTTTTTAAGAAATGAAAAATTAGACTTGTACATAGACATGTTAAATGCGTTACGTGAAAGTGGTATGCCGGCTGAAAAATTGCTCCCTTATGAACAGAAGGTGAGTGCATTATTTGGCAAAATGCAATAAAGCATAAATGGATATATGTAGCGCTTGCTGTGCTTGTTGCCTCCTTAGCGGCACATAACACAGCTTGGCTACTTGTTTGTTTGCTGTTGTTAGCTTCATGGCTTACTTTAAAAGGTGAGACATTCATCCTTTCAGCACTCGTTATTAGTGCTGGACTTCTTACTTTCTTCTTTTTTACTACTATTCGTTTGACGGAACCTTCCCCTTTACCGTCAACTTTTCAATTAACTTGGACGAGCGACTATACAATTAATGGACAGCGGCTTAGTGGATTCGCAAAAACCGCGTCAGGTGAAAAATTCTATGTCCTGTATACGTTATCTTCAGAGCAAGAAAAACATTATTATGAAACAACATCGTTTGCAGGGTTTACTTATCGTGTTCAAGGTCAATTGGTTACACCTAATCCACCAGCCCATTCATATGCTTTTTCCTTTGAAAAATATTTAGTGAGCAAAGGTGCAAAGGGCATAGTGGAAGTGACAAGCTGGTCGTTGTTATCAAAAGAAAAAACAATTGGTGCAGTACTGGCAAAGTATAGATTGCACTTAAAAAAACATATTGAGACAGCGTTTCCCCCATCGCTTGTAGCAGAAGCACAGGCGCTGCTTATCGGTGTACGGGATCATGTCGATGATGAGCTCCAGCGGGCCTATCAAAAGCTTGGTATTACACATTTATTCGCCATTTCTGGCTTACATGTAGCATTCGTATCATGGTTGTTTTATGAGGGGTTACTACGATTAGGTATGCGCAAAGAAATAGCGACCATTGTCTTACTCATTGCGTTACCTATGTATGCGGTGCTAGCGGGTGGTGCGCCGTCTGTAGTTCGTGCAGTTACTGTTGTCGAACTGGTCATGATAATGCGTTTTACAAGGTTGCGGATGCCAGTAGATGATGCACTAGCAATCAGCTTTATTGGCTTTGTATTACTTGAGCCAGGCGTTATTTTTCAGATTGGCTTCCAGTTATCCTATTTGGCAACGGCTAGTCTTATCTACTCAAAGGTCATTTTGCAAAACCGACATTGGGTAAACAAATCATTATTTATTACTTTTGTATGCCAACTAATGGTTTATCCGCTATTGCTGTATCATTTTTATGAACTATCCATTTCTTCATTTTTAGCAAACATTGTTTTTGTGCCGTTATTTTCATTGATCGTTCTACCAATGAATATGATTTTGCTCATCATCACAATGCTCTCCAAACCTTTAGCGCAACCATTTTTTGAAATATATGAACCGTTGCGTACTTGGCTAACGGAGGCAATCTTATTTTTACAAGCATTACCGTTGCAACTATGGTCGCCTGGGAAACCGGCATTATGGCTCGTTTGTGTGGCATTTATTAGCGTGCTAGTGAGCTTCTATTTTTTAGAGGCAAGACATTATGGTAAAGTCGCTATTGCTTTACTTATACCTGCCCTTTGTATTCATATTGCACCGATGCTCTATAACGAAACGAAGCTAACATTTTTGAATGTAGGGCAAGGCGATTGTACAGTTATTGAATTACCGTTTAGAAGGGCCGTATACGTCGTTGATACTGGCGGTGTATTGCGACTTAGGCAAGAGGCTTGGCAGGCCTCAAATCGGCCGTATGAGGTCGGCAGACAGGTTGTCGTACCGTTTTTAAAAGGAAAAGGTATTCGACAGGTAGATGTTTTGCTTGTGACCCATCCAGATGCCGACCATGTAGAGGGAGCTGAGGAAGTAATGGAGGAGATTCGGGTGCGTGAAATCCATGTGACACCTGGCTCTCTCGAGACACCAGCAATGCAAGATTTATTAGCAGAAGCGAAGAAACAAAAAATAGCTGTAAAAGAAAAAATGGAAGGTACGTCGTGGCGTGTTGGATCTGTAAATTTCCACTATTTATCACCCCGAGATACCCATTATGAGGGCAATAACGATTCCATTGTATTATTTATGCAGCAAGGAATGTTTCGTGCACTATTAACGGGCGATTTAGAAGAAGCGGGCGAACGACAGCTACTAACGCAATATGGACACCAATTAGCCAATATAACGGTATTAAAGGCAGGGCATCATGGCAGTAAAACGTCCAGTAGTGAGCCATTTGTAGAGCTCCTACAACCTAAATTAACGATTTTTAGTGCAGGACGTAACAATCGCTATCATCACCCGCATAAAGTCGTTGTCGAACGTTTTAGGCAGCGTCAATTAGCGACGAAAATAACCGGTGTAGATGGTACGATTGAAGTAGTGTTTGGTGGGGATTATTGGTATGCTCAGACAGAAAAAGACCTTGTCCACAAGTGAACAAGGTCTTTTCATTGGTTTTAAAGGTAGCTTACATGCTTACGAAGTCTACTATTACTGCGATGATGAACATAACAGTGAAGACCCCAAAAGATACGCCGAAACCAATGCCTGAATCGATCGCATCGTTACGTTTACATTGTATATTATTACCTTCAAATGGATTCATTGTCATCCCTCCAATTCTGTTATTTATTATAAGACATCGTTTTCATAAAAGCTATATCGAAAAGATGAATTACCAACTATGGCAAGGAATGGACACAATTTAGCTCGACGTCACAATGGAAACTAAATCATGTATACTAGTAGTATTGCTATATGGAGGTAAAATATTATGATTTCTACGGTTTGGAACAAAATAAAAAAAGGTGAGCTGGCGCCAGTGTATTTAATTATTGGTGAGGAAAGCTATTTTATAGATGAAACAGTTAAGCGTTTAAAAGATGCGCTTGGGACAGATGAAGAAATCGAAATGAGTACTTTTGATTTGGAAGAAATGCCAGTGGATGTTGTGATGGATGAAGCGGATACCATCCCATTTTTTTCAGAGCGTAAACTTGTCATTGCTAAAAATGCATCGTTTCTAAAGGCGACTGAAAAAGGGAAGGAAAAAATCGACCATGATGTGAAACGTTTGGAGGCATGGCTAGCCAACCCTTCCGATTTTTCGGTAACAGTGTTTATTGCGCCATATGAAAAACTAGATGAACGCAAAAAAGTGACAAAAATGATGAAAGAGCAAGCGTTTGTCGTCCAAGCAGAAACGCCGAAAGAGCAAGATTTGGCTGTATGGATTCAAGGGCTTGTCAACGCCCAAGGCAATACAATTACGCAAAGTGCTATTGAGCAACTTGTCTCAATGGTTGGGTCCAACATGTTACAACTACAGATGGAAATTGAAAAACTGTCTTTATACGTTGGAGAAGGCGGAGAAATTACAACGACGTTAGTCGAGGATTTAGTGGCAAAAACACTTGAACAAGATGCCTTTAAAATGTTAAATGCCTATTTTGCAAATGACCCTGTTGCCGCATTGTCGATTTACCATGATTTATTGCGCCAAAAACAAGAGCCCATCATGCTCGTTGGGCTTCTTGCTTCAAATGTGCGGACGATGTCGAATGTTTTTTACTTGCTGAAAAAAGGCTATCACCCACAGCAAATTGCTAAAAATTTAAAAATCCATCCTTATCGCGTCAAGCTGATGGTGGAGCAGCGCAACCGTCCATCTGAAGAAAGTTTACTAAAGGCTTTATATCAATTGGCGCAGGTTGATTTACAGTTAAAAACAACTGGAGGCAATCGTGAGCGCTATCTAGAACTATTTTTACTACGACAGCTGTAAAAAATATTAACTAGTGGGGCATGAATGGATGTATAATGTCGTGGGGGGTTTTTGAACGTGCAAACACGAATTCAGTACATGGACAGCCTTCGGGCAATTGCCATCTTAGGTGTACTACTTTTACATGCTGCGACGCCTTATGTCGTACTTTATGATAAAATAGCTGATTTTGATTGGCAAACAGGTATTGTATACAATGCTTTATCGAGATGGTGTGTGCCCATTTTTTTAATGATTAGCGGAGCACTTTTACTCGGACGAAAAGAAGAGCCACTCGGCACTTTTTTTAAAAAACGTGCCAATAAAATATTACTCCCTTTCATTGCTTGGTCGATTATTTATTATGCTTGGGCAACGTATATGTGGAATCCTGGGTATTCTTTGAAAGAATTTTTGATTATGTTTTTTAATAATCAGATATACTATCATTTGTGGTATTTTTATGCGCTTATCGGTATTTATCTTTTAGCGCCCGTTTTCAATATTTTTGTCAACCATGCCTCCAAACAAATGATAGGCTATGTGGTTGTTCTATGGATACTATTTTATGGAATCTTCCGTTATTATTCATATATCGTGAGTAATGAATTTACATTGTTTTTCCCGCTAAGTGAATATATCGGCTTCTTTTTACTTGGCTATTACTTAGCGAATTTTGAGCTATCGGCAAAATGGCGTAGTGGGATTTATGTACTAGGGATGATTGGAGCCTTTGAAACGATTTGGCGGACAATGGCATTATCGGAGCAGCAAGGACAATTCTCAGGTTACGCTTACTCTTACTCCAGTCCAAATGTAATTATGATGAGCATTGCACTTTTTGTTTTTGTGAAATATTGGGTCAATCGAAAAGTAGCAAATGGAAGTTATCAAACAAGTAAGATCGTCACGCTCATAGGACAAACAAGCTTTGGTGTTTACTTAGTACATGCTATGATTCTGGATAAAGTCCGACCGCACTTTTTTGAAGGCAATGAGCTATATATTAAGCCACTCTTTGCTATTCCATTACAAGTAATCATTATTTTAGTGCTTTCTACAATCATTGTATGGATTATACAAAAAATACCATACTTAAAACGGCTGATTTAGGCGCCTATAAAATTCCTATGGCGTAAAAAACGCGGACACATTGTTGAGCGCTTACTTTAAACGAAATAAATCCACTTGGCCATTTACGGTGCCTGTACGATATAACGTACTTATTTTACCGCATTGGCCAAGTGGATTTTTTAGGAGATACGAAAAAAGACCAGTTACTCCGAAGAGAAACTGATCTTATAAACACTTACGCTTTTTTAGCTAGGCGAGACTTTTTACGAGCCGCCGCGTTTTTGTGGATAAGTCCTTTTGAAGCTGCTTTATCTAAAGATTTGTAAGCTGCTTGTAAAAGTTCTTGTGCGTTTTCAGCGTTAGCAGCAACAGCGTTTTCAGCTTTTTTCACTGTAGTACGCATTGCAGATTTAGCTTGAGAGTTAGCAATGTTAGCTTTTTCGTTAACTTTTACGCGTTTAATCGCAGATTTAATGTTTGGCATATCTTTCACCTCCTAAAATAGGTACGAGATGATATCTTCTCATTGATTTCGTGTGTCAATACAACAAAAATCATTTTAACAAACGCTAGGCTAAATTGCAATAGATAAATGCAAAGAATATTTACTTGACAGTTTGAACAAACTACAATTTGAGGTGAACTGAATGCAAAACTTAAATTGGCAGCGTACTGATTTAATTGATGAATCGGAAGAGGTCGTTTTACATCAAACGAAAGAACAAAAAGACACACTGAAGCAATCGACTGGAATTCAAATCGAAGATCGCACTGCAGGGCGTGTCAAAATAACGGATGTACAAGTAGATGCTGATGGTGAACAGCAAATAGGAAAAAAGGAAGGGAAATATATCACCCTGTCCGTCCCAACGTTGACGATAGATGATCACGATGGCTTTGAACAGCTTGAAAAAGTGTTACTGGAAAATTTTAAAACATTGCATGAATCAATTTCTTGGAAGACTGAAGATAAAATTTTAATAATAGGTCTTGGCAATCGAACGATTACACCTGATGCCATAGGGCCGTATGTCATTGATCACTTGCATAGTTTAGATGAAATCGATGATAAATTTGTTATGTACGCTCCAGGCGTAACTGGGCAAACAGGTTATGAAACAGGAGAATTTGTTGCAGCATTGGCAGAGCGTCTGCAACCAAAACTAATCATTGTGGTAGATGCCCTTGCAACAAGAGCGAGTGACCGTTTATGTAAAACAATCCAGCTTACAGATACAGGAATTCATCCTGGTTCAGGCGTCGGCAATCAACGGAAAGAAATATCGCATGAGGTGCTTGGTATTCCTGTTACGGCTATCGGCATTCCAACAGTCGTTGACGCCCCCGTTTTAATTGCAGATGCAGTAGAGGTGATGTTACGCTCCATCGCTGCCCGTGTGGCCGAACGAGGCAAGCCTTCATCTAAATTATCCTTATCTTCTTGGCGACCTGATATTAATAAAGAACTGGATATGTCCCTTGTGACACCAATTTTCGGTGAGTGGGCAACATGGTCAAAAGAAGAACGTCAGCAGCTTTTTGAAGAGACATTTGCCGCTTCCCATTCACAGTTAATGGTTACGCCAAAAGAGGCGGATTATTGGATAGATCGGTATGCAACACTCATTTCAACTATGCTAACAAAATGGGCAAACGAACTATAATTTCATCGTTCTAAAAGACACATCCCCTCCATACGATAAGGGGAGGAGGGTGTGACTTTGCTAAAAAAACTACAATGGTCAATTGGTCTATTATTGTTCTTTTTCGTATTACCAGTCATTGCTGGGCAACTTCCGTTCAACAAGCAAGCATCGACTCCGATTAAACCACCAGAGGATAAACAAGTCGTGTTTGCCGCTACTAATTTGCCTGAACAAACAGCACTAGAGTTGACGAATGAGCAAACGAATGAGCAGACGAACGTGCAAGATCCATTTAAAGTATTATTGTTATTTACGCATTCACAAGAAGCCTATCAGCCGATGGTGAAAGCTGTTAGCGGGAAAGCAGAAGTTTATGATGACAAAACAAATATTTTTAATTTACAAGATGCGGTTACCAAGCACTTTAGCATGAATGGTATCCAAACAGATGTATTAGATGTCGATGTGATGAAGGTAATGAAAGCGGAAGGCAAAACGTTTCCACAAGCCTACAACACTGTACGTCCCTATTTAGAAAAACGTTTACAAGAACAATCGTATAATTTAGTTATTGATTTGCACCGAGATTCCGCTCAACGTAATGCGACAACGATTACCCACAACAATGAATCATACGCACGTGTTGCCATCGTTGTAGGAGCCGAACACAAAAATTACAGATGGAATACAGCTTATGCAGAAAGTCTCTCTGTTGCGATGAATGACATTGTACCTAAAGTTTCAAGAGGGGTTATTTCTAAAAGTGGGGATAATGTAGATGGTCGATACAATCAAGATTTAGCGAAAGAAATGATTATTATTGAATTAGGTGGAATCGATAATACAGAAGAAGAATTAAATCGCACAATTGCTGTGATTGGCAAAGCAATATCGAAAACTTTTGTCACAGAATCGAATAGTTAAATCGTTTCTTTATAGAGTGTCTATTAGTAGTAGAGTAATCGGACGATTGCACAATCTAATAGCTAAGTTCAAGCGATTTTTTCGTAGTTGTTCACTTTCAGAAAATGCTTTGATAGTCTCAATGAGGGTAATGAATGGTAAGTGAGGAGTCAATTGAAAAAATTACCTGAAATTTTTTGTTTCTAGGTCTTTCAATTGTTTTTACCTTGCATTATACTTTTCAAGTCAGCTCATACGCCTTATTGAATCGGGCGATTTTCGATTGTATACATCAATGAAAAAAACCGCTTCAAAAGCATCTACCGTTATGGGCAGATGCTTTTTTTCGTTGGTGACAATAGTGCGAATTATTAAATTATCAGTAAAATTATATTATATACATATGATTTGTAGGATATTAGGAGACTTTAAGGCCTAGTACGAAGTATGAAGCAGCATAAAATCCTCCGTAAAAAATTTTTTTGTTTGAGAAAATGGTTAACCTTTTTAGTTAGCTCATTCGTCTTTAAGTATAAGTAGTGAATAAGGGTAGAAAAGGGGCAGAGGCTAGGCGTTAGACGAACAATTTTTATAACGAAATAATGTGAAAAAGGTTTTATGTTTATTGGAGGAAACAGTATGTTAGGCAAGACATTGAATCATCGTTATATCCCGGGATTAGATGGGATAAGAGCTTTAGCAGTGTTAGCTGTTATTGCTTATCATTTTAACTTTCGATGGGCCAGTGGAGGATTCCTCGGAGTTGATATTTTTTTTGTTTTATCAGGTTACTTAATTACCTCAACGATTTTACCAGTACAAGGGGAGCATGTATCAATCAATTTGCGTAAATTTTGGATTGGACGCTTTCGACGACTAGTTCCAGCTGCATACGTGATGATTATGACCTCTGTCGTATGGGTTATGTTATTTCATAAAGAACTGCTAAATACTATACGAGGAGATGCCCTATCCTCCATTTTTTACTCTAGTAATTGGTGGTTTATTTATCACAAACTATCTTATTTTGATAGTTTCGGGTCACCTTCTCCTTTAAAAAATTTATGGTCTTTAGCTATTGAGGAACAATTTTACTTACTTTGGCCAATTGTTTTAATTGTTGGACTAACCATCTTTCAAAAACAAAGTAAATTTTCAAACATGATTTTCATTGGTGCAATTTGTTCAGCCATCCTTATGGCTATTCTGTATCAACCTGGCTCGGATCCAAGTCGTATTTATTATGGCACTGATACACGGTCATTTGAATTATTAATCGGTTGTTGGCTTGCCTTCGTATGGCCAATGAAAAGGCTGTCGACTAAAAAGCTCTCGACAAAGCATGTTTATGAGCTTAATAGTATAGGTGTAATTACCTTCCTTATTTTTATTGCAAGTATTTTATTCGTAGATGAATACCAAGCATTTTTATACAGAGGCGGCATGTTCCTCTTTTGTATAAATGCAGCACTTTTCATTGCGTGTGTTTGTCATCCTGCTAGTTTCCTAGGAAAAGTACTATCTTGGAAGCCACTATGCTGGATTGGTTCTCGATCATACGGCATTTATCTTTGGCATTATCCAATTATCGTACTCGGTACGCCGGTTTATGAAATCGGCAACCCTGCGTATTGGCGTGTTGCTATACAGCTCGTAATGATCGTCATGCTTGCAGAGCTCTCCTATCGCTTTATTGAAATGCCGATACGAAAACATGGTTTCCGAGCATACTTCAAACAATATTTGATCATCAATCCAAACAAATGGCGTAATTTTTCGATTGCTAGAAAAATAGCAACCGCTATGCTCGCGCTATTCTTGCTCGTATTTTTTACTGGTATGACAGGGATTGTAGGCGAAGCACAACAAGATTCAAAGGATCATTATCCAACAAATATTAAAATAACTGGCGCACAACAGGATGCAGTTGGCAATACGCAACAACAAAACACCGATAAAGAAGAAATAACTGCGGACGATAACGATGAAACAGCTCAAACGGCACAAGACGAGTCGCAAGAAACGCCATTGAAAGAACCGTATAAAGAACTTCTAGCAATCGGGGATTCTGTTATGATCGATATTGCTAAGCGTTTACATACGCTATACCCTAACATCACAATCGATGGGAAAATCGGAAGACAAGTTTCACAAGCAGTCGAGTTGGTTCCAAGTTACTCCCGTTTTAATCAAGAAGATAAAGCGGTAATTATTCAACTGGGGACAAATGGATATTTTACGAATGAGCAGATTGATGAGCTCCTTGGCGCCTTTTCCCAGGCTCAAATTTATGTAGTGAACACCCGAGTACCACGTCCTTGGGAAGCCAAAGTAAATACGGCTTTAGCGAACAAAGCACAGGAATATGCCAATATTACGTTAATTGATTGGCATGCTGCTGCATTGAATCACCCCGAGTATTTTGCTCCGGACGGTGTACATTTAGAACCACAAGGGGTTGAAGCTTTAACGAATCTGATTCAACAAGCAATTGATGCACATAGATAGAGAGATAGATCAATCATTTGATGCAAATGCCACCAAAACCGGCATAACGCCATGAAACCTGGCCTGATCGCCACTAGACCTATGTAGATACGTAAAGACGAGTCACTCCAATGAGTTACTCGTCTCTTTTTATGCATCGATTGTTATTAAATATAATTATACCAATTATAAACCATTTATGTATAATATTGAGTGGGTGAGAATGATTATACTATTTTTCGCTACATATATAAAACACGAAAGGAGATAGACAAATGAAAATGAAAACATTCGTCGTGATGCTAACTTTATTGCTAGCATTTACATGCCATTTTGATAACGCGCATGCCAACACATTTAAAGAAGTGAAGGTCACAGATTCTTCAACGAAAGTATATGAACAACCAGCTGCTAATGCAAAAGAGATTGGGACTATGGAAAAAGGGTCTTTTGTTATCGTAATGAGCCATCATAATGAATATGCTCGCGTAGCTTATTTAACTAGCGAAGATAAAATGGTGGATGGCTATATATCGAATGCTGTACTTGATGATGCACCGTATACAATTAAAATCGCTAGCTCAAAAAGTGGCTTAGTTGTAAAAGAAACGCCTTCATTAAAAGGGAAAACTGTCGCAACATTACAACATAAAATGGTCGTGAGAGATTTTGGGACAGCTAGAGATGGTTGGTCATTTGTGCAGTATGGAAATGTGATTGGCTACGCAGCTACTAATTTTATGAGTAAATCACAACCAATTACGAAATATGTTGTATCAAGTAGCCTTATTGTGCGCAATATCGCAAGTCCTTCAGGCATGCAAGTAGGTGAGCTATCGAAAAATGAACAAGTAGCTGTGCATTCTACAATTGCCGGCTGGTCGTATGTAACAACTTCTGCTTATGAAGGTTATGTTGTGGATTCGTATTTAAGCTCAAAAAACCCTTCAACTACAAATAATAAACCAGGTGGCTCTTCCAACGTGCATCATTCTAACGGGAGTAAAAGCTATAAAAATTGTACGGAGCTGCGTAAAGATTACCCGAATGGTGTAGGGTCTGACCACCCTGCGTATCAGTCTAAACATGATCGAGACAAAGATGGTTGGGCGTGTGAAAGGTAATCCACTATCAAAAAGTTTTTAAGCAAGTGACGCTAACCTATTGTCGTACACATACTTGCCATATTTTATCTATTTCTCGAAAGGCACCATTTTGGGCTGCATTGCCTCAAAATGGTGCTTTTTTATGCATTGGATGGCAGAAAATAATAAACATAAATAAGAGTAACCATTGATTTAACAGCATTTATGCCGTTCTAATGTTGTGGTTTGTACATGGTTCATAGTATAATTCATTATAGTTTAATTAGGAGTGGAAGAGATGAACCGAGAAGCACGATTGAAAAGACAAGAGAATATACGAAATTTCTCTATAATTGCACATATTGACCACGGGAAATCAACGCTTGCTGACCGTATTTTAGAGCAAACGAAATCACTGACATCCCGTGAAATGAAAGCACAGCTACTCGACTCAATGGATTTAGAACGTGAGCGAGGCATAACAATTAAGTTAAATGCAGTCCAATTAAAATATGAAGCGAAAAATGGCGAAGTGTATACATTCCATTTAATCGACACACCAGGACATGTCGATTTCACCTATGAAGTATCACGTAGTTTAGCTGCTTGTGAAGGCGCTATTTTAGTTGTGGATGCAGCACAAGGTATTGAAGCGCAAACATTGGCTAACGTTTACTTAGCACTTGATAACGACCTAGAAATTCTGCCAGTAATCAATAAAATTGACTTACCAGCAGCAGATCCAGAACGTGTGCGTCAAGAAGTTGAAGATGTTATCGGTTTAGATGCTTCTGAAGCGGTATTAGCTTCTGCTAAAGCTGGTATCGGTATTGAAGATATTTTAGAACAAATTGTTGAAAAAGTTCCTGCACCAACTGGTGATCCAGATGCACCATTACAAGCACTTATTTTTGACTCTGTTTACGATGCCTATAAAGGTGTTATAATCTCTATTCGTATTATGAATGGTACTGTTAAACCGGGCGATAAAATTCGCATGATGGCGACAGGCGCAGAATTTGATGTTATTGAAGTCGGCGTACATACTCCGAAAAGTGTACCGCAAAGTGAATTAACGGTTGGTGATGTTGGCTACTTAACAGCGTCCATTAAAAACGTAGGTGATACGCGTGTAGGTGATACGGTAACGTTTGCAAGTCGCCCAGCAGCTGAGCCATTAGCGGGTTATCGTCGTTTAAATCCTATGGTGTACTGTGGATTATATCCAATTGATACAGCTAAGTATAATGATTTACGTGATGCCTTAGAAAAATTAGAGTTAAATGACTCAGCATTGCAGTATGAGCCTGAAACGTCACAAGCGTTAGGTTTCGGTTTCCGTTGTGGTTTCTTAGGACTTCTTCATATGGAAATCATTCAAGAACGTATTGAACGTGAATTTAACATCGATTTAATTACAACAGCACCATCTGTAATTTATGATGTGTATATGACGGATGGTACGTCCATTAAAGTCGACAACCCATCATTTATGCCAGACCCACAAAAAATCGACCGTGTTGAAGAGCCATATGTGAAAGCAACGATTATGGTACCGAATGATTACGTTGGGGCGGTTATGGAACTTTGCCAAATGAAACGTGGTAATTTCATGACAATGGACTATATCGATACGTCACGTGTCAGCATTATTTATGAAATGCCATTATCTGAAATTGTCTATGACTTCTTCGATTATTTAAAATCGAATACGAAAGGCTACGCATCATTTGACTATGAGCTAATCGGTTATCAGCCTTCAAAACTAGTGAAGATGGATATTCTTTTAAATGCTGAGCAAGTCGATGCACTAAGCTTTATCGTTCACCGAGACTTTGCTTATGAGCGCGGGAAAGTAATTGTAGAGAAACTAAAAGAATTAATTCCACGTCAACAATTTGAAGTACCGATTCAAGCGGCAATCGGTCAAAAAATTGTCGCACGTTCGACAATTAAAGCGATGCGTAAAAACGTATTAGCGAAATGTTACGGTGGGGATATTTCCCGTAAACGTAAACTTCTTGATAAGCAAAAAGAAGGTAAAAAACGTATGAAACAAGTAGGCTCAGTCGAAGTACCTCAAGAGGCGTTTATGGCTGTACTGAAGATGGATGATACGAAGTAACAAAATTTTATATCCTTTAGGTGGAGGTGCTACCAATATTGGCAGTACCTCTTACCTTCTTGTGAGATAAAAGGACATAGCAGTCTTCAGTTATTGCTGAACTGCTATGTCCTATTCTTTTTTGAGCAGGGAGGAAGGATTAATTTCCGAAAGCGGAAAATTTGGAGTGATTTTAAAAAAATATTTTAGGTCTTTACGATTACAGCAACCTAAGTCAGAAAAAAGACCACTTCAAATAAGTGGTCAACATAGAAAAACGTAATAATAACTTAGTTTTTATAATGAAGTGGACTTTCCTTTTTTCTCATTCATGATAAGGTCTTCTTCATCGCGTGGGCGAGGGGTTTCGGTTTGTCCGCCACGCTCATTAGTTTTTTTATTTTTTGTTTGTTTTGTTGGCATATCTGTTGCAAATTCTGTATCTTTTTTATCTCTTTTCATTTCGACACCTCCTTCATATAGTATTTAACTGATCCCAAAAATTATCCTAGATTATTTCAACAACTTTTCACTTACAAAAATAAGTGATAAATCAAAATTGTATACGAGCCATCATATTGTCAGGACTTAGCTGTTTGAGCCTGTTTTTTTCACGATTCTCATTTTCTAATACATAAAAGAGGGGAATAGTGGAAAGTGGCGAAATGAATAGTTGTATTTAATAAATGGGGGAGGAAAAGAATTATGAATCAACCACTAAAAAAAACACCGATAAAAAATCAAATTGGCGGTGTATTTGTGCCGGTCCGTGATCTTGAAAAAGCAAGGGAATGGTACAATAATATACTTGGTTTAGAAGATGGCGAAATATATTTCGGGCATATTTACACAGCACCTATGAAGGGCACAGCTAGTTTGATGTTAGATACGATGCCGAAGTGGAGAAATGAAGATAAGGATATTCCAACTTATCAAGTGCCTTCTATCCAGTTTATAACGAATGATATTAATGCATCCTATCAATTTATGATCGATAATCAAGTGGAACTTGTGACAGAGATAGAAGATGATTTTTATTTTGTGATAAAAGATCTGGACGGTAATTTGTTAATGATATGTAAAGAGCAAGCTTAATATCGATTTGATAGAATTGACCAAAGAAAGTTATGCATGATAAAACGCCTCTTATTGATATTTTTTAACCACTTATAAAGTAAAAAAACAAATCTTTAACATCGAATGGTACAGTAAGAACAAAGGAAAATGGGTATGCAATAATTTTGAGGGGACCATGAGATGAATAAAAAAACGTGGCTTATATGTAGTGGCTTAGCGATGGCTATCGCTGGCTATGCGATTGTTCAATATTTAATAATGGATGCTCATCAAGCAGGCTTTGTTCAATTGAAATTGCTGTTTATCGATACATTGAATTCGCTTTGGTATGCGATGCTTTATATGCATATTGTCTTTAGTGTAATGGCATTAGGTATAGGTCCCTTTACACTAAGCTCAAAGTTTAGAGAAAACAATAGAAAACGGCATCGAATGTTAGGGAAGTTCTATATGCTAGGTATATTATTTGGCAGTATATCAGGGCTTTATTTAGCCCTTTATGCAACAGGCGGACTTGTAGCACAACTTGGTTTTAGCGCATTAGCTCTAATGTGGATGATAACCGGGTATCAAGCGCTTGTTCATATAAAAGCTCGCAATATTGATGAACATCAAAAGTGGATGATACGTAATTATTCATTAACTTTCGCTGCTGTGACATTGAGAATTTGGCTATTGTTATTTACTGTATCGTTTGGATTTGACAACTTTATGATTAGCTATCCGATCATTTCTTGGCTCTGTTGGGTACCGAATCTCATTATAGCGCAATGGCTAATTGGGCGGACACGGCAAGAAAGAGGCGTCATAGTTAAATAAATTAGGATAAAAACCACTCTATTTTTGGGTGGTTTTTTTAAATGTTATTGTAGCAGATACCTAGATCATATTTTTTACGTAATACTAAAATTATTATAAAAAAATGGCTAAATTTTATAAAAAAATAAAGTGATTTTACTATTGATTGAGAAATATTCTCAATGATAAATTGTTGTTAAAGTCGGGGGGTTTAGCTATAGCTATTTGATGTTGGTTTAATAAGTAAAAAATGAACTTCATGAAGAGTTAGCCTATCTACAAGCATTGAAGAAGATAGATTCTCTCTAAAGGGGGCATGTTGATATGAGAATAAGACCATATCATTATTTAGTGATTTTGCCAGTCAGTATAAGCAGTTTTGCTGCCTATTTATCTATATCTTCAAATACTAAAACTGTCATTAATTTTCTTGCAGCTTTGTTAGTCATTATTTCTATTCCTTTGAGCTATAAAGATTACAAAGAATGCAAAAAGTTAGATCATGAGTCTAAATCTTGATAGGTAAAAAGGATATAGCAATTGTTGATCACGGTTCTGTAATAGGCGGAATGACAGGTGCTGCTACATTTTGTTTTAATTAACGGGGTGATGATTAGTGGAATTACGTGATGTCTTTAGTATACCGATGATAATAAGTCTAATCGTTATTTGGATTTTATGGAGCTTTTTACAGTTGGCATTGGGTAGTGAAGTAAAAGACATACTCCTCAATCCGTTAAATCCACTTTTTCTACTTAATTTGATTTTTGGTGTGGTTTATCAGATTAAACAAAGTAAAAAGACAACGTGTAATGAACAAGATGGATGAACATTTAGTTTTGCGCTCTAGCTTCATGTTTTAAGTGATGGGGTGATAACTTTTGGAAATGCGTGATTGGTTTAGTATACCAATGATATTGAGTAGTTTTGTCATGTGGATTTTAACGATTTTCATACAAATTGCGCTAGAGCTCAATTTAATTTGGCTTATTTTTAATCCAATCAACTTCCTTGCGATCGCATATTTAATTACTGGTGTCGTCTATCAGATTAGACAAACATATTAAACTACCATACTACAATGACCGGTTGCACAAAATCGTGTGAACCTGGTCATTTTTTATTGCTGTAAATATAAAATTGGAAATTTTTATGTGTTGAAAATACATATAGTGTATTCTTAAGAAAAGGGGGATTGAGCGTGGATTATCGTATACTGACGCAACGCATTGCCAATATAGTAGAACGAATCCATTCAATCGGTGGAGACGTATCGCAAGTAAAGATGGAGGCTGCTGCTTCACTACAACAAATTGCACAATGTGAAAACCAATTAGGATGCAAGCTTCCTGAAAGTTTTAAACAAGTACTAGTAGCATTTTCATCAGCATTATACTTTCGTTGGGTTTTCCCTGATGATTTTCAATTAGATGGTGAATTGGATGGCATTTTTAGCGGGATGCTTCACTGGGATTTAGGATTATTAAAAGAGATCAATGATCATAAAAATGCATGGATTACGAAAGTTTTTTCAGATCCAGAGAATGACTACGACAAAGTTTGGCATCATACATTAGCCTTTTATGAGGTTGGCAATGGAGACTTTATTGCATTTGACCTCGTTGAAAACAGTTCGGATGCATGTATAATTTATTTAAGTCATGATGATGGGCAAGGGCATGGCTATAAATTAGCAGACAATTTTATTGATTTTTTGGAGAAATGGTCAAGGTTGGCGTTTGTTGGCGGGGAAGATTGGCAGTGGCTATCATTCACATCAAACGCTCAAAGTGGACTTTTACCAGAAAGTCCATGTGCGAAGTCGTTCAGAAGTTTATTAAGGTTAACTATTTAATTTGTCATGCACTAGAAAAGGAGCTACTAACATTGTACGCAGAACAACTAGCAAGAGCCATTCAATTACGAACAGAAAATAAGAAGCAAGCATCCAATCAATTACTTTTACAGATGATCGAGCAATATCCTAATGATGCAGTCGTTCATTACCAATGCGCATGGAGCTTTGATGTTTTAGGAGAAGAATTAAAAGCAGTTCCCTATTATGAAAAGGCCATTAAGCTAGGGTTATCAGGAGCCGATTTAGAAGGAGCATTCTTGGGCTTAGGCAGTACCTATCGAACGTTAGGTGAATATGAAAAATCGGAACAGGTATTTTTACAAGGAATCGCATTATTTCCAACAAATAAAGCGTTGCAAGTGTTCTATGCCATGACATTATATAATTTACAGCAACATCATCAAGCGATGGAACTGTTATTACAATGCCTAGCAGATACGACAACGGATGATGAAATACTTCGGTATCAAAAGGCGATTCATTTCTATGCAAGTCAATTAGATAAAGTATGGAAATAGGAGGAATAATGATGACCAAATTTTTTATGATGGTTATTGCGAAAAAAACAGACGATTTTGAATGTGACGAAACGCTTGAAAAAGTTTTTGAGAAAAAATCTGAGCTAAAAGCGTATTTGAAAAGTGAAGGTTTTGTTAAGGAATCGAAAGAGCAATATATAAAAATACATAATGAATTGATGTATGTGGCGACAGTAGAAAAAATAAAAGTTAAGTAATCGATTACGTAAAATAGGCGTGAATGAGGTGTTGTAGTTGAAAATTAGTAAAGAATATGCCGAGCATTATCAGTGGGGCAATCAATGTGATGGGTGGCATTTAGTGAAAAATAAAAATTTAAGTGTTATTCATGAACGAATGCCAGCTAATACAGCGGAAGTTTGTCATTATCATCAGCAAGCACAACAGTTCTTTTTTGTGCTATCCGGTACGGCAACTATGGAGATAGATGGACAACGCATTGTACTACAAGCGAATGAAGGCATTGAAATACCAGCGCTTTTGCCGCATCAAATGTGCAATGATTCACTAGAAGATGTAGAATTTTTGGTCATTTCACAACCAAATAGTAGAGGAGATCGTCTACCGATATAAGGATTGAAATACATTTTATTTTCAAAATGTTCATTCTTTTGCATGAGGTACATGATGTAGTTATTTAGTACAGTAAATGCAAAGGGGATGACTGTTCTATGAAAATTTCGAAAGTACAGCTTTACGCACATAATGTACATAAAATGAAGGAATTTTACTGTGGCACGCTAGGATTTACATTATTAGAGGAAGCGGAGCATTTTTTTGAAATGGCTGCAGGGGAAAGCATTATTCGTTTCGCGTGTATTGATTCTTCCGTAGAAAAGCAATATCATTTTGCGTTCAATATACCAAGTAATTTATTTCAGCAAGCGAAAAATTGGGCTCAAGAGCGGGTAGGACTACTAAGCGAAGAAGAGCAGGATGAGGTATATTTTAAATCGTTAGACGCCTATTCCTGTTATTTTTATGATCCTGAGGACAATGTAGTAGAATTGATTGCAAGACAGAGAATAAATCCAAAAGTGCGTACCGAAAAATTTTCAATCGACCATGTCTTGAATATTGGCGAAATGAATTTAACAACGGATGCAATTCTGTCAGTAGTCGAGTGTTTAAAGGACTATGGCATTACACCATTAAAGGATGCAGAAATTCGTACAGATGCGCTTACATTTATGGGGAATGAGGAAGATGGCGTGCATATATTAATCGGTCCGAGTGAACGTATTTGGTGTTTCTCTGCTAAAAAAGCAATGGTCAGCCCTATTGTTATCGAAATTAATCATCAGTTGCAACTATGTATAAATGGTAATGGTGATTTTACTATTTTGCAGCGATAAAAATCGTCAGTTTGCATTGCGCCAGGGACGACGTTAGTTTATGAGTAATCAATCGCTGAAAGAAGCCCATGGAGCGCCGGAGAACCTTCCAAACGTAATGAGCAACGTACACAGCTAAAAAGTGTTAAATTGATGGTCGTCAATCTAACACTTTTTTGTATTGTGTCCCGGATTTGAAAGACAGAAAAAGACCGGAAATCTTCACATTGATAATTTTGGAAAATGATAAAATGCGATATGATGACAGTAGTTATGTATAGTTAGGGGATGAGCAGAGTGAAAGAGGTAATTGCTAACGTATGTACGACAGCTACTACAAAAATAACGATGATGAAAAACAGACCTATCAACTATTTAATGCAGGCGATGGCGGGGGGACTTTTTATTGGCTTTGGCATGTTGTTGATTGTCACAATTGGCGGCTTATTGGACCCTGTTGGTGTCCCAAGTATGAAAGTTGTACAAGGGTTAGCATTCGGTGTAGCACTCAGTATGGTCATGATGGCAGGCGCCAATTTATTTACAGGCGATAATTTTGTTTTAACGGTAAGTACTTTAGAGAAAAAATCGTCACCATTAGAAATGCTTGCTATTTGGTCGTTTAGCTATCTAGGTAATTTCTTTGGTTCTTTCGTTGCCACTACGTTGTTTTTCTATGCTGGACTTGCTGTCGGGGATACCGCTACATATATTGAAAAAATTGCAGCGTCCAAAATGAATGCCGGTTTTGTAGCACTGCTTTGTCGGGGCATTTTATGTAATTTGCTTGTTTGTTTAGCTGTTTGGTGTACATATAAATTGAAAACCGAAATTGCAAAATTAGTGATGATTTTCTGTTGTATTTTTCCCTTTATTACATCGGGATTTGAGCATAGCGTTGCCAATATGACCCTGTTTAGCCTGGCGCTTTTTATTCCACATGGTGAGCTTGTATCGCTAGCTGGTGCCATAGACAATCTAGTGCCTATTACAATCGGCAATATTATTGGTGGAGCTATTATCGGTACTATCTATTGGCTAAATGCTAAGGGGGAGAAGGAGGGGTAAACATGTTGGAAAATGTTAATCGTTTGAAACGAGCAATCAATAAGCTGAGTGAAGCGGAAGCAAAGTCCATGCTGTTCTTTGCCTTACTGAATGACAAGCCAAGTGAGGAATTACAACGACTTATTTTGCAGGAAACAGAGGAACATATGGATGCGCGAACAATTCATATTGTCTTTGGCCATTCACCTGCTGGTAGTTTAAAAGCGGCATTTAAAGATACCGAATATGGAAAGACAGAAGAGGTGATTGTTTTGCCTCATAATTTGTCCATTGGGCCACTGAAAGATATACATAAAGTGTCGGGTGTTGAAGCACGACTTGCATGGTTTCAGCAACGCTACAATGTGGAAGATGATGGACTAGAACATTATGCAGCACAATTGATAACTGCTTTTGAAAAAATACGTAACATTTCGCCGCAGCAACATATTGTGATTTGGACTTGTCAAAATGCCCCTGAGCAGACCGGCTTACGCCTTGTACTAGCATTGTTAGAAGGCAAAGGAAATACAGTGCGAGTAATCGATACGTTTAAGGCTTTTCATGAGCAGCATATGCAACCACCATTAGAAGACTATCCACGAACTTCAGGTGAAGTAAATGCAGAAAACCTCCTTTATTTTTATGAACAGGGTGAAATGAATCATTTAACGTATGAAACAAGAAAAATATTAAGCAAGGAAGGGAGCTTTTTACTGTCAGACGATGTCCATATTTTACGCACGTGGACAGATCATAAGCTAGTGCACAGCGCGAATGAAAATCGGGATGATAACTTTATTATTGGATGTGCGCAGCGCATGTGTGAAGAAGATGGTAAGGTGGAATATAAAAAGTCTGCACGATTAATAGGTGAAGTAATGGGCCATATGCAGCAATATACAGGCGATGAATGGATTGAATATCGGTTAAGAGCGCTTATTAAACAAGGTGTTTTTTCCTATCGAGGCGATTTAAAGGCAATGCGTTTTTACGAAGTGAAATTAGCAGACGATTTCTTGACAAATGTAAGGTTTTGATGTTTTGACTTCATAAAAAATGCTGGCTAAAATAGTGTGGAAGAGAGTAAATCGCTCTCAAATTTAGTAGCATATTTAGTGAACATAATGATTGGATAATAGATTACTTTAAAGAAAGGAAGTTGACGTTGACGATGAATCCTGCCATCAATCAAAATGCGATTCTTCAAGCCATTTTGGAGCTTTCTACACAAGTACAAGGCGTGAAAACAGAGATTCTACAAAAAATCGAGACGCTAGAAACAAGATTAGATTCAGTTGAAATAAGACTAGATTCAATTGAAACTCGACTAGATTCAGTTGAAACACGATTAGATTCACTTGAAACTCGATTAAATTCAGTTGAAACAAGACTAGGTTCAGTTGAAACAAGACTAGAATCAGTTGAAACAAGACTAGAATCAGTTGAAACAAGACTAGAATCAGTTGAAACAAGACTAGAATCAGTTGAAACAAGACTAGAATCAGTTGAAACAAGATTAGATTCAGTTGATACAAAAATAGATTCAGTTGAAACAAGACTTGAAAAGAAAATTGAGTCGGTGGAGCAAAAATTACAAAGACAAATCTCCGAAGTTGAAAAAAGTCTTTGTGATAAAATAGATAAAGTGGAAACAAAGATGGAAGTGTTAACACTTGAAATATTAGAAACAAAGACTGATGTCAGAATGTTAAAGAAAGCAAAATAAATGGTTTCTGGAGTCATGTTGTGCTAGTATCATTGACAATTAGTGATCAAAATTAAAGGAGCGAGCTTGATGTTAAAAGCAGAAGTATTTGAACAACTAAAAACAGCAATGAAGGAAAAAGATGTTTTAGCAAAAGGTGTGCTAACTCTGGTTAAATCTGCATTAGATTTAGCGGAGAAAGAAAAGGGTGACACGTTAACGCCTGATGAAGAAATGGCCATTATTAATCGTGAAGTAAAGCAAACGAATCAAGCGTTAGAAGGAGCACAAAATGCTGGCCGTGCTGACTTAATTGAAAAAGAAGAAGCAAAATTAGTGCTCTTAAAATCATTCCTGCCTAAACAATTAAGCGAAGAAGAAATTGCGAATAAATTAGTGGCAGCGGGCGTTACAAAAGGGATGAATATGGGGGAAGCGATGAAAATCGCAAAACCATTATTAAATGGTCAAGCAGAAGGGGCCATCATCTCTAAAGTGGTAAAAACTTTAATTTAAAAAGGATAGCTGACGTTTAAAACGTCAGCTATCCTTTATTTAATTTATGCCTTGCTGTTCTTTGGCACCCAGAAACAATTCAGAATTGTTTCTGAATTGTTTGGGTGCCTGGCACTCAAATGCACTCATAGATTAAATTTTTGGATGATGTTTCGTAGTTGTTGAGCCATTTCCGCTAAATTATTTGAAGACGCTGTAATTTCTTCGATGCTTGCGGATTGTTCTTCAGATGCCGCTGCGACATTTTGAATATTTCCGGATGCTTGAACGGCTACGACACCCACTTGCTCGACAGAATTAGCGATGCTGCTAACACCTTGATTCATATTTGTAATAATACTGTTCACATGGTTCATTTCTTGCGTTAGTTCTGTAATATGTGAATAGATTTCTCCAAATGCTTCACCTGATGCGTTAAACGTAGTAGAACTTTCTGCTAGGTTACTGCTGCTAATCGCCATCGATTTGACTGCTTGAGACGATTCTTCTTTAATCGTTTCAATTCTTGTACGAATACTATTGGTTGCAGTAAGTGATTGATCTGCTAATTTACGTACCTCTTCGGCTACAACAGCAAATCCTTTGCCGTGTTCCCCCGCACGGGCAGCTTCAATAGAGGCATTTAATGCAAGTAAATTTGTTTGGTCTGTAATTTCATTTATTAAAGATACGATATCCCCAATTTCATTTGAATAAGTGCTTAAGCGTTTGACAACATCTGCTGTATGGTGAATTGCCTCGGAAGTTATCGCCATTTTTTCTGTTGCACTTTGAATGGTTGTATTCCCTTTTTCAGCAATCGTCGATGCGCTAAATGCTTTCGTTGTTACATCATTTACGCTATCTACAACATCGGACATCTTCGTAGAAATCATTGAAATATGGCTTTCTACCTCTTCGATAGAAGAAGTTTGTTTTTCAGAGCCTGCAGCCACTTCTTGCATGGAAGATGTAATTTGTTGAATGGATGCGCTCGTTTGCTCAGAGCTGGCCGTTAATTCTTCTGACATAGCGGCCACTTGCTCCGCATTTTCCGCAATTTGTTGGATAAGCGAGCGTAAATCTGCCGTCATATTTTGAATACCATCTGACAGTTGCGCAATTTCATTCGTCCCTTTGATTTGCAATGGCTCAACAGCTAAATCGCCTTGGGCTACTTTATCCACATAAGCTGTCATTTTTTTAATCGGCTTAATAATACTTTTGCTAATGAAGTATGCGATCACAACGCCAAATAATACAAAGATAATGCTCATAACGATACAAACCCAAAAAATTTGTTTTTGTAAGACGGAGATAAAGGATGCATCCATATCGATACCGAACAAAATTTCCGTATTGTTGAAGGGAATAAAAATGGATTTATGGACACCATATTCATCTTCATAAATATCACTCACTTGCATACGACCGGTATCTAAAGCAGCATGCATTTTTGGATCAAATGTATAGTCTTCTTGATAACTATCACTATTACTTAATGCCACAATATGCTCTTTACCATTGGCACGTGAAAGGATATAGGCATTTTCAATGTCGAATTTTTTGGTTGTACCATTTAATTGTTTTAATAGTTTGTCATATTGACTATTGAGGCCGTTATCGGCGGCTTTCACTTTATTTTTGTCTATATCATCATAGATATTTGTGGAAATCGCTTCTAACGATGACTCAAATTGTTTGATAACAAAATTATCGATGATTTTATTGGAAACCGCAAATAACATAAAACTAAATATAATCGAAATAATAACGATTGGAATCGTTAAACTGGCAATATATTTATAGAGTAAAGAGCTCTTGAGTTTAGTAAACAGTCTCAACGTGTAAATCCTCCAGTAATGCTACTTTCTGTTGTAAGAAATGAATCATACTAGCAATGTGTTCTTTCTCTGTATAAGGTGAAATCGAGAAGAATTTCGCTGCTGCCACTGGCAGTTGTTGTTTAGTATCACTCGTGCTAACTGTGCAGACACGCGTCGTATCACCGAAAAATACTTCATCTCGACCTTCACCTAAAATTTCAAAGAAAGAAGCATTTAAGCCATTCGTGTACTCGATTTGATCTTGTGTGTAATGTCCTGCTTGTTCAGATGCCCAATTAAAGCCTGTTGGATATAGGCGGAAGGCAGTTACTGGCCCGATATTTGCTTCATTTACAACTTGTAACATTGGTAATTTTTCAGCTAATTGTGCACGGAATGCTAAATTAACACGGACATAGTTCGCTAATATTTGTTGATACCCTTCCTTACCAAACGCTTGTAAAGCAGCATAAATAGCAATTGAGCTACCCATTCGAGAACACTCTAACGTATAACCTGTATGATAAGAGCCGTAGCCTCTATTGCCTACATATGGAGTATCAAAATCGTCGATATCTAAAAGTTGTAAATGCTTCCCTTCTTTAATTAAAAATAAGCTTGTTAAATAAGGTGTTTGACCTAGTTTTTGGAAATCAAAGCAAAGACTATCGGCAATGGCAAGGTGTTGCATACGTTGATGGATATGTTCCAGCCCTTGTAATACATCATCCTCGAACTGTAGCGTATTTGCTTTAAAGTCGTAATCATTGAAAAATGCGTAAAAACCACCTAAAGCTGAGTCTGCATGGATATGTATTGGTTGTAAATGGTATTGTTGTTCAAGTGTTGTTGCCACTGCTTTAATTGCTTGCACATCATCAATCGCAAATTGATCTGTCGCACCAGTAGTAGCGACGATATAAACGGGGATACCGCCATTTTCAATAACTTCCGTCATACGTTTTTTTAAATCTTCTACATCCATTGATTGGTCTTTTCCCGCTTTGATACGAATTAAGTGGTTGCTACCGATACCTACTGCTTCAATCGATTTTAATAAGCTATAGTGCGCATTTTCTGAGGCGAAGCAATATAAGTTGTTTGGTACTCCTTCTTCTTTTGCGTGTGGGAATTGTTTCGCGATAGCAAGACGTAAACCACTAAATACAGCCCCTTGTCCACCCCAAGTTGTATAGCCAAAGCTTTCCGTAAAATCATAGCCAACTAATTTTGACATCATCGCCACAACTTTTACTTCACATTCAGCTGCTGCAGGTCCATAGACATCCCATAAATTGTTGCCGTTCAGTAGGGCATTTGTAAACTGACCGAGTACACCTGGAATACTCGCCATAGGTAAAACATTCGTCACAAAATTACGTGTATGGTAAGGATGCCCTTGCATTAATTGTGTTAAATCTTGCACGACTTGATCGAGGCCAACGCCTGTAGTAGGCACTTGATTTTCTTGCATAAGATCTTTATAGAAAGTGGCAGAACGTTCTTTCATCGGTCCAAGCATTGTTTTATTTGGATCCTTTAATTGATCTAATGACGTAACAATTTGCTCTAATAATGATAAGAAGTTTTCTCTTTGTAAGCTATTGCCATCTTCACTTTGAAATAGTTGTTGGATTTGTTTCATTTTCATCATCCTTTATTAGTTCATATTTCACCATTATTCATATAATAATAGTACAATTTACTAAGGTCATAATAACACATTACCATGGAAAATATATTCATATTTGAGCAGGATATTAAATTTCTACTTTTTAAAATAATTTGAAAATTTTTTCATTATTTTAGAAGAAGAAATAAAAGGTGATTTTTTTTGCTAATTTTCATTTCTGTTACGAAAATGCAGGATTAAAGACCTAATTAAATAACGAAATAATATTTTTTTAATATAATTAAATAGATTATGGATATTATTTTTTGTAAAAAATAACATAATAAATCGCTGTAAAAAATATGAGACTATTTACTTATTTTTATAAGGGGAGCTATTTTTGTGTAAAGATAGATGGCACTGAAATTTAAGTTATAGACGCTGTCTAGTTATATAATGTAGAACTCGTTATTACAATGAATTAGAGATAAGGAACGTTGATCATTATGTAAGAAATGGGGGTGTATCTTTGTCAAGTAACGTACTATATGAGGAACAGCCTACTAAAAATAGGAAACGTAAAAAATGGGTGATGATTGTTTTGGCTGTTTTAATCATTGCATGTGTAGTCATTGTCTCGATTATTTTAAACAAAAATCATGATGCTGATTTTTCCGCTTATAAAACACTTGTTGGGCAAACGACAACGAATGAGTTTGGGCAATTAACTTTAAATGAGGTAATGGTTGATGACAATCAGCTATTGCTGAATGCAACGTTTGTGCCAGCGAAAGATGTAAACTTCAACTCTCAAATTTTTTTCTTCCCACAAGTACTTGTGAACGGTCAAAATTATATGGTTCGAAATGGAGGCCAGACCATTGAACAAGCGGCATCCACCTATACAATCTATAGCAGTGTAAAAATGCGTGATTTACCACAAGATGACAAGCTGCAACTTGATATCCTCTATAACGATTGGAGTTGGGATAAACCAATAAAAGATCCTTGGTCATTCGAAGTAGAAGCCTCTCAAAAGCAACTACAAGAAGATCGAAAAGTCATTCCGGTTGCTAAAACGCTTAAACTCCATAACGGCGCAAAGATTATGCTGGAAAAGGTAGTGACAACACCAATATCGACGACTATATACTATGAAACACTAGAAAACGTAGATGAATCCGTCAACTTTCATATTGTCACTGAGTCAGGGAAAACTTGGAAGCAAGACTCTTCTTATACGTTAAATGACCAACATACAAAGTGGGGAATCCGCTTCGATGCAAAATATTTAACAGATAAAACCTATAAATTAATGCCAATAGCAGCAGATGATACGGAACTCGGACCAGCCATCCAAATACGTAATAAATAAATTCAACATAAAATTTTACAATATCTTAACCTATAGTAAAGCACTGTCCATGTAATATGGTGGTATAGAACATGGAAAGTAGTGAACAGTTTGCTAAAGTTATTCGAAATTTTTGTCGTTTCCTTAAAGCTAGGTTGCACTTCTTTTGGTGGACCAACAGCCCATTTGAGTTTTTTTCAACATGAATATGTGCAAAAGCGTAAGTGGCTAACGGATAAAGAATACAGTAATTTAGTGGCATTAAGTCAATTTCTCCCTGGTCCTGCATCCAGTCAGGTCGGCATGGGTATTGGGCTTTTACGAGGAGGATTTTTCGGAAGTATCGTTTCTTTCCTTGGTTTTACGATGCCATCTGTACTGTTTTTAAGCCTGTTTGCTTATTTTTATATGGAGAGTAAGCTTGATATGGGCTGGATTCATGGCTTGAAATTAGTAGCTGTGGCAATCGTTGCGCAGGCCATATGGGATATGTCAAAAAAATTAATGTCAAGTCCATTGCATGTTATCATAGCCATTTTGTCATTTATAACGGTGTTATTATGGGGGAATCCGTTTGCGCAAGTTATAGTGATTACTTGCGCGGGTATATTCGGTTCACGTTTATTGAAGCAACCGCATAGGACAGAAGATTTTTCTAATAAAGGGTTAGCTATTTCAAAGGCAACTGGTGGAATGCTACTAGCATTATTTGTCCTGTTACTCATTGCTTTTCCACTCGTGACTTCACTATTTGATAACAAATGGCTGATCATCATGGAAAAATGTTATATGGCAGGGGCATTAGTATTTGGTGGCGGACATGTCGTATTACCGTTGTTAGAAACCCAATTTGTGCAAAGTGGCTTAATGAACGCTAATGACTTTATAGCCGGATATGGACTGACACAGGCTATGCCAGGTCCACTCTTTACGTTTGCCTCCTATATTGGCATGGTTATTGCTGGAGTGCCAGGTGCGATGGTCGCGACACTGGCAATCTTTCTACCGGCATTTTTATTAATTATAGGCGCTATGCCATTTTGGCTTACGTTGAGTCGCCATCGTGCATTGACTGGAGCAATGGCTGGTGCAAATGCAGCGGTAGTAGGTATTTTAGCTAGCGCATTTATTCATCCAATCGTGACGCAATCAATACAAAGTGGATTCGATTTCATCATAGCAGCTGTATTTTTATGGCTGTCCATTCGCCGAGCATGGTCACCTTATTTATTAGTAGTAATGGGAATCATTATTGGGCTTATATGTTATTAGAGCAAACGGCGCTAAAATCGCGGGTGAAACAGAGGGAATCGCTGATAGAAGCCCGTGAATCGCGGGTAAGACAAAAGAAATCGCGGATAAAGGGCCTCGAATCGCTGATAAACCTTCCGAAAGTATTAACCGTTGTGCGCAGTAAAAAGTGTTCGATTGATGGTAGTCAATCGAACACTTTTCGCTGTTTTCTCAGATTAAATTAGTTCTTCTTTATGAATAGCGAGTTTTTTCATATGGTACTGCAACGATTGGCGTGAAATATTTAATTGCTTTGCTGCGGCTGATATATTGCCATGACATTGTTGCAACACTTTGCGGATATATTGCTCTTCATTGCTATGCATAAGTGCTTTAAAAGGACGCTTGTTCGTAGGCGCGCCTTTTATGGAAATTTTATTTTTTAAATAACGGGGCAGCATATCTTCAGTAATCATATTGTCAGAGCTTGCTTGGATGACAAGGTTTTCAATCAAATGTTCCAGTTCTCGAACATTGCCTGGCCAATCATAGGAAACGAGAAGCTGATACAGATCGGGATTAATGGTGATATTTGCTTTCATATATTTCAGCACATTTTTATGTAAAAAATGCTGGATAAAGAAAAGTATATCTTCTGGTCGTTCACGCAATGGTGGAATATAGACGCTTGAATGAGCAATCCGATAAAATAAGTCGAGTCGCATACGTTCACCCGCAGTTAGTAGTTCCGGATCTTCATTGGAGGCACTGAACACCGTACAGTCAATTGGAATAAGCGTATTGCTGCCCACACGGCGCACAGCACGTTCTTGCAAGACGCGCATTAATTTAGGTTGAAGCTCCATCGGTAAAGAGTTAATTTCGTCAAGAAAAAGTGTGCCGTCTTTTGCATATTCAAAAAGACCTTCTTGATTTGTTGCACCAGTAAATGCACCTTTGACAGAGCCAAAGAGCGTGCTTTCTAATAGAGTAGCAGGGATAGCCGCACAATTGATTGCAACGAAGGGTTTTGTTACGCGCGGGCTTAAATTATGCATACTTTGGGCAAATAATTCTTTACCAGTACCTGTTTCACCAACAATCAGTGTATCCGTATTATAATTGGCAATATTTTTCGCTTCGGCAATTGTTTGCAGAAGCTCCTGACTACTCCCTTTAATATCTTGGAATGTATAAATCGTGCCGTTATTGCGTTTGACTTCTTCAGGTACTTCCATTGTCTCGCGCTTGGAATCTAATGTTTGCTGTAATTGATTGCGTAAGCTTGTTTCTGTATGTGTAATGGAAAATACGCCGATTGTCTGATTATCCTTTTGAATAGGAAATGAGCTGTAACCCACAAATTTCGGCTCATTTTCGGAATAGGCATGCGCTCGATATTTTGTATAAATCGGTTTTGCTGTTTTTAATATATGATTATGCTCTGATAGTCTACGGTCTTGGTAGTTATAAGCATCCCACAGCTTCTTGCCAAGCATGTCCTCTTTTTTATGCTCCTCCATTTTTGCGAGTGCCTCATTGTAATAGATAATGTCCCCATCGCCATTGCTGACAATAATGCCTTCATCTAAGTGCTCAATAATTTCCTCTAGGACAAACACTTTATTTTGTAATGAATGCTGAAAATCTACTAAATTTTCTACTAAAACAATAAAAATTTGCTCTGGAAAATAAAAAGGTTCGATTGTAAAAGATAGAAGCTGTTCTTGTATTTGCAATTGTTGTGACTGATGGTAACAGGTCACATCAATGGAAGCAATGGTTTCGATTGGCATATCAACTTGGAGATTTAACGAAATACTGTCATTGAAATGCCACCATTTCACTCGGAAAGCGTTGTCTAGTGCAATGATATTGGCGCCTAAAAACGTTGTATAGCGCTGCAATTCCTCATTCATACAAAAACCTACTTTCTCTTAGTATTTTGCATGCAAAAATTATCTGCTTTGCTCTATATCGTATCATAATTATTTTCTGAATAAAAACAATTTACAGAAAATAAGGAGGGTGCAAAAAATATCTGCACATTCGTTGACGTTCGTAACAATACTATGTGTGCACATCAAATGAAAAACAGCCTATATGGTACGTTTTGAAAAAAAATTATAGCTTTTTTAAAAGTTGGCACGCTATTTGCTTTATTAAAGTATGTAGTCACTAAAAAGGAGGAATTTACAATGACAAAACCAGAAATTTACTATTCAGTAAAAGCTCAACGAGGGAATACATTACGATGCAAAGGCTGGCGCCAAGAAGTTATTTTAAGAATGCTAGAAAATAATATGGAAAATGCAGAGAAGCCTGAGGAGCTAGTCATTTATGGAGGGATTGGCAAGGCAGCTCGTAACTGGGAGTCCTATCATGCCATTGTCGATTCCTTAAAAAATTTAGAGGATGATGAAACACTCGTTGTGCAGTCAGGAATGCCGGTTGCTGTGTTTAAAACACATAAATATGCCCCGACTGTTGTCATGGCGACGACCAATATTATGAAGGCAGATTGGCCAACATTTTATGATTTACAAGAAAAGAACTTAACGATGTATGCCAATTATACAGCGGCACCATGGGAGTATATCGGCACACAAGGGGTTATTCAAGGAACATTTGAAACGCTGTCAGCCATTGCACGACTGCACTATAACGATTCACTTGTTGGGAAAATTTTATTGACTGCTGGGGCAGGTGGTATGGGTGGTAACCAAACGAGAGCGATGACCATGCATGGTGGGGTAGCTATCTTATGCGATTCGAATATCGAAATCATTCATCGACGTATTGAAAAAGGCTTTATTGATGTTGTTGTCGATTCGTTAGAAGAGGCGATTGCTTTAGCGAAAACGAAAGCGGCTGCTGGAGAGGCACTTGGTATTGCGGTCGTAGGAAATGCAGCGGATATTTTTGAAAAAACATTAGAAATTGGCTTCTTACCTGATATCGCGACATCGATGACACCTGCCCATGACCCGATTGCTTATTTACCAGCTGGCTATAGTGTCGAGGAAGCGGAGGCATTACGTGATCGAGATCGTTTAGCATACTTAGAAAAAGCGCGTCACACGATGATTCGCGAGCTAAAAGCATTAATCGCATTACTTGATAAAGGCGTACATTCTTTTGAATATGGCACAAGTATTCGTAAAGAATGTATTGATGCAGGATTTGATGAAAAAGAAGCGAAGCGTTTACCTGGATTTGTAGCAGAATATATTCGCCCATTATTCTGTGAAGGACGTGGACCGTTCCGTTGGATTTGTATGTCAGGTGAGGCAGAGGATTTACGAAAAATAGACGATATGATTTTAGAAAAATTTAGTGATGATTTACTCGTGACACGTTGGATTAAATTGGCGAAGGAGCATATTCCAATTGAGGCTTTACCTGCTCGTATTTGTTATATGGGCTTCGGTCAGCGTAAAAAGTTTGCATTGGAAGTAAACGATATGATTCGTCGTGGCGAATTAAGTGGACCTGTTGCCTTCTCACGCGATAATTTAGATTCGGGTTCCATCGTGAATCCAACATTTGAATCTGAAAATATGAAGGATGGCGGGGATTTAATTTCAGATTGGCCAGTTTTAAATGGCTTACTAAACGCGGTTGGTATGTGTGATTTAATTGCCCTACAAGCGAACTATTCAATGGGAGAGGCTGTGCATACAGGCGTAACGATGATCGCTGATGGTACAGAAGAGTCGGATATGCGCCTGGAAGTAGCGATGACAGTTGATTCTGGAATAGGGGTTGTACGTCATGCACAAGCGGGCTATGAAACGGCAAGAGATGTAGCGAACGGTAAAGGGAAGCTGACGGATGAAAGTATTCAAATTCCTTTATGGTGGGAGCCAACAGCGACATTTGGTCCGAAAGATTTAATTAAAGAAAAAGTGTAATGGTTTTAGACAAAAGAGGCCGGTGTAATAACAGGATGAGATACTGGCCTCTTCTTTGTTAAAAAGGAGGAATGTACATGAAAAAAGCAGATATGACACCTGTGGATTTTGACAATCTTCTAGTTGACGTCGCACCTCATTATAAGAAGTCAGCCATCTACAAATTTTTCACTTTTAGCTTGTTTGGTATTTTCATGTTCTTTATCTCTATTACGTTAAATGGGAAGAAGACAATACCGCTTGATCATTTAGTAACCTTTATCCGAACACAGTTTTCTTCAGTCATTGTGTACTATATTTTAATCGTTGTTGTTGCGGGAGCTATTTATCCTTTTTATAAAAAAACATGGAATCGCTCGGTTGTCGAAATGGTTATTTCTTCATTAAAGATAATCGGTGCAATAGCTTCTATTTTAGTTGTTTTTAACATTGGCCCGAGCTGGCTGTTAGCTGCAGATATGGGACCCTATTGGTATAACTCACTACTGACGCCAATCGGAGTGTTAGTTCCAATTGGTGCCATATTTTTAGCTATGTTGGTCGGTTATGGCTTGCTGGAGTTTATCGGTATTTTAGTGCAGCCGATTATGCGACCTATTTGGAAAACACCAGGTCGATCCGCCATCGATGCAGTGGCATCCTTTGTCGGTAGCTATTCAATCGGTTTATTAATTACTAATCGCATTTATAAAGAAGGAAAGTATACAACAAAAGAAGCGGTCATTATCGCCACTGGATTTTCTACCGTTTCCGTGACGTTTATGATTGTTGTTGCGAAAACTCTGGGGTTAATGGATATTTGGAATTTGTATTTTTGGGTAACGTTTCTTGTGACATTTTTAGTTACAGCAATCAGCGTTCGGATTTGGCCAATACGAAATATGAGTACTGACTATTACAAGCAAATGGACGGAGACGAGGAGAAAATTGTCAAAGAAAAGCGTCTGCAATGTGCGTGGAGAGAAGCGTTACAAACAGCTGAAAATGCACCGAATCTTTGGCAAAGCGTGAAAGACAATGTGAAAGATGGATTAGTGATGGCGATGGGCATTTTACCTACCATTATGTCCATTGGATTAATCGGTTTATGGCTTGTAAATCATACGCCAATCTTTGATTATGCGGCTTATCTCTTTGTGCCATTGACGTATGTATTACAAATGACTGAGCCATTGATTGTAGCAAAAGCGGCCGTGATTAATTTAATCGATATGTTTTTACCTTCCCTTGTTGCAGTGGACAGTGCACTTGAAACACGATTCATTGTTGGGACTTTATCGATTTCTGCTATTCTCTTTTTCTCGGCATTAATTCCATGTATTTTATCAACGGAAATTCCTATTTCGTTAGGCAAAATGATAGCGGTTTGGTTTGTGCGAACAGTTTTAACATTAATTATCGTCACGCCTATCGCCTATGTACTATTGTAAAGGAGTGGTCACGTGTTACTAAGACCCGACATCATCATAAAAAATGCTGCACAAATCTTGCCTTGTACAGGTGAGACGATGCAAGATTTTCAAGTGTTAAAAGAGCATGCAATCGTTATTGCTGGTCAAAAGATAATAGATATATGTAGTCATCAACAACTTCAACAACGTTATGTAGCTGATGACCAAAACAGTATTGACGCAAGCGGTAAAGTAGTGGCTCCTGGTTATATTGATGCCCATACGCACCTTGTATTTCATGGTAGTCGAGTCGAGGAATATGCCGCGAAACTCAGCGGTAATATTGAAGAAAATTTAAAGAAGCTTGCGATAACGACAGGGCCAAATCGGACAATTGAACTAACACGTGATACTTCTGAGAAAGCTCTTTTTGAACAAGCGGAAAAACGGCTGTTGAAGATGCTAAAGCATGGTACAACAACTGTTGAGAGCAAAAGTGGTTACGGTTTAACACCTGAAAGTGAACTGAAAATATTACGTGTCGGTCGACTTTTAAATGAGCATACACCGCTTGATGTCGTGAATACTTTTTTAGGCGCGCATGGCATTCCAGATCATTTAACAAAGGAGCAATATATTAATGAAATAGTTGATGTGATGATTCCGCAAGTGGCGCAACATCAACTAGCAGAATTTTGTGATGTGTGGTGTGATGAAGGCTATTTTACGGAACTTGAATCCGAACGTATTTTACAAGCGGGCTTAGCACACGGCTTATTACCAAAAATTCATGCAGACGCCTATTCGTATATCGGTGGTTCAGATTTGGCTGCACGTATGAAAATGGTTTCCATTGATCATCTCAATTACACGCCTGACGCGTTAATGCCTCAATTAGCGGAAGCTGGCGTTGTTGGTGTATTAATGCCGGCATTAGATTTTGCAGTGGCCCATAAAAAACCATTCGATGCACGGAAAATGCTGGATAGTGGAATGCAAATAGCGCTCGCAACAGACATGTGTCCTGCTTGTTATACATCTTCTATGTCCTTTGTTATTAATTTAGCATGTCGACTCTATCAATTTTCAGTTGAGGAAGCAATAAAAGCGGCAACAAAAATGGCTGCAAAGGCTTTACATCTTACAGATAGAGGAACGTTAGAAGTTGGAAAAATGGCCGATATTCAAATTTGGGATGTACCAAATTATAAGTATGTTGCCTATGAACTTGGTACGAATATTGTAGAGACGGTTATTAAAAGAGGACGCGTAGTGATAAGTAAAGGCACGTTCGCAAAGGAAAGTGCATTTCGTTAGAAGGGAGATTGAACAATGACAATTGAATTTGCGTCGAAAGCGGCGTCATATGTAAATGAAGAAAAATTAGTGCAATTGTTTTTAGAAATGGCTAAAATTAATGGCCCTAGTAGTAAGGAAAGTCTAGTAGCCGCTTACTTGAAGGAAGCTCTACCGAAGCTTGGTTTTCAATTAACATTTGATGAAGCACATCAACATTTTAATGGCGAAGTGGGTAATCTAATTGCTTGGCATCCAGGCACAGATGAGACCATTCCACCTTTATTCTTTTCTACGCATATGGACACAGTGTTACCGACAGAGCATCTTAAACCTATTATTAAAGAGGGTATTATCTATTCCGATGGCACGACGATATTAGGCGCGGATGATCGAGCAGCGCTAGCCTCTTATGTCGAGGCAATGCGTGCCATTATCGAAAGTGGTGTTCCTCATGGTCCGATTGAACTAGTTTTAACTGTCAATGAACAAGCAGGTTTAGTTGGTGCCAAATATATGGATTATCACAAGATTAAAAGTAAAAACGGCTATATTTTTGATAGTAGCGGTGATGTAGGGCAAATTATCATCCAAGGGCCTTATAGCAGTAGAATTTGGTTCACGGTTAAAGGCAATGCCGCGCACATCGCGCTCAATGCGGATGCAGGTAACAATGCATTTGTGATTGCCGCTGAAGGTTTGCTATCTATGGAGTTAGGAGAAATTGATCGTGAAACGTTAGCCAATATAGGCATTATCCATGGTGGAGAACTTACTTCAATTATACCTGGTACTGTTACGCTTGGTGGTGAGGTAAGAAGTTTTTCGAAAGAAAAGTTAGATGCACAATTGACACAGATGCAACAGGCGATGGAAAGAGCTGCGCAGAAATATCACGGCACTGTCGACGTAAGCATTGAAGAAAAGTATCTTGGATTCCATATTGCTGGGGAAGATCAGCTCGTGAAAACAGTTATAAAAGCGGCGGAAAATATTTGTGTTGCACCTTATGTAACGAAAACATTAGGTGGCGCAGATACAAATGTTTTAAATGAACATGGTCTGACATGTATTACGCTTGGAAATGGATTTCAGAATATTCACTCTTTTAGAGAGAATATTAGTATTGAAAACTTAGTGAATACAGGTAGATTAACAGCGGCATTAATCGAGCAATGGTATGAGCGTCATAAAAAATAAAGGGGGAGAGCGGTAAATGGCAAGCACTTTACATGTAGCGAAGGAAATCGAGCAAGTAGTACCGCAAGTTTTACAGTGGAGAAGGTATTTACATGAAAATCCGGAACTGTCGTATGAGGAATATGCAACCGCACATTTCGTTTACGAGCAGTTAATCTCTTTTGGGAATTTAATCGTGACGAGACCGACGAAGACGAGTGTATTAGCTGTTTTAAAAGGACATTTACCTGGGGATTGTCTCGCTTTTAGAGCTGATATGGACGCTTTACCAATTCAAGAGGAAACGGATTTACCATTCGCTTCTAAAGTAGCTGGCGTCATGCACGCCTGTGGACATGATGGACATACCGCTATGTTGTTAGGCGCAGCCAAAATTTTATCGACGTTGCAGCATGCCATTAAAGGCGAGATTCGTTTTATCTTTCAGCATGCAGAAGAACTCTTTCCTGGTGGCGCAAAAGAAATGGTGGCAGCTGGTGTAGTTGACGGTGTAGACCGGATTATCGGGTTGCATTTATTTTCTATGCTTCCAACAGGCAAAATTGCCCTTTGTGCAGGACCTTTTACAGCCAATTCGGATACGTTTGATGTTGAAATTATCGGAAGAGGCGGGCACTCTTCACAGCCACAAGATTCAATTAATCCGATTTTAATAGGTTCACAAATTACCAATGTTTTGCATCAAATTGTAGCGCAGAAAGTTGATGCAAAAGAGCGAGCGGTACTTGCGGTTACGGAGTTTTATGCAGGCAGTGCTAAAAATATTATTCCAGAGCGCGTAGCAATAGGTGGCAGTGTGCGAACATTTTCGCAGCAAGTAAGAGAGATGATTGCACAACAAATCGAACAGCAAGTGAAACACGTTGTTGCGGCACATGGTGCAGATTATCAATTGTCATATAACGATGGTTACTCGTCTGTTGTCAATGATGTGCAAACAACGGCAATAGTGGAAGAGATCATCCGACAACATTTTGAACCAGATACGATTTTACACATTGAGCCATTTATGGGTGGAGAAGATTTCTCGGCTTTTTTAACAAAAGTGCCTGGGGTATTTATTGGAATCGGTGCAGCTTTTGACGATGACACATTCAATTATCCGCACCATCACCCTAAATTTGCAGTGAATGAAGATGCATTAGCCATTGGTTTACAACTTTTCGTCCATACAGCTTTAACACTGAATAGTTAAAGGGGAGATACGATGGTCCAAGAACCAGTAATTGCAGCGATGATTATTTTAGGGCTTATTGCGCTAGGCGAAATTATTTCCGTTATGAGTAAAGCGAGAGTACCGATGCTTTTTGTGGCCATGATGGGCTATTTAGTTTTACTTTGGCTTGGGATATTTCCGAAAGATTTGCTGGCAAATTCGACATTTTTAACAGTTGGCGCACTATTAGGAACGGCTCCGATTTTAGTTCATATGGGAACTTTAATTCCGTTACGTATGATTCGCTCGCAATGGCGGGCAGTATTAATTGCCATAATGGGCATGTGCTTTGCTTCCCTTTTTATTTTAACGATTGTGACACTACTTTTTGATTATCAAACAGCGGTTGCAGGTACAGGACCTTTAAATGGGGGCATTATTGCGGTGTTAATTACATCAGAGGGCATAAAAGAATTAGGTTTTGTCAGTTTACTCACAATCCCTGCATTAATTATGGCTTTGCAGTCGTTAATTGGCATTCCGCTCGCTAATTTATTGTTACGCAAACATGCGACTGCCATTAACGAGCAAATGACAAACGGTGCCTTTGTTGCCTCGGGTGGTGCAGCGTTTAATCAAGAACATGATGATCAATTAGTAGTGCCTAAAAAATATCAAACGCCATTAGTACTGCTATTTATGCTGTTTATTGGTGGTGCAATTGCGGTTGTATTAGCTAAATTTACAGGCATTCCGTATAGCTTATGGGCGTTGGCAATCGGCATTATCGGACGGCTAGTGAAATTTTATCCGGAACGCGTGATGGAAAAATCTAATAGTTTTACAGTTGGGATGGCGGGCATTATCTTCATCATTATTGGGATGATGAATGACATTACATTTGAGATGTTTATGGATAAGTTACCTGCTGTCTTAACGATTCTTTTCGTAGGAGTACTTGGCATTCTATTAGGGGGATTATTAGGATCAAAATTATTAAAAGTCAATCCATTTCTAGGGATTCCAGTTGCATTAACATCTACATTTGGTTTTCCCGGTGATTACATTGTATGTGAGGAAGTCAGTAGGAGTATTGGCAAAACGGAAGAGGAACAGCAACGAATCTTCAATGAAATTATTACGCCAATGCTCGTAGGAGGATTTACAACGGTAACGTTGGGAAGTGTTATTATTGCAAGTATTTTGATTAAAACAATATAAAACAGACAGTGGGGATGTAGATGTTAGATAATCCTGTTTTAATCTCAGTCATCGTGTTATCCATTTTAAGTTTATGTGGCATCCACGTGTTATTTGCTTTATTAATTGCGGCAATTGTCGCAGGGCTTGTTGCTGATTTATCGCTTGCAGAAACCATTACTATTTTTATTGGGGGTATGGGCGGACAGTCTGAAACGGCATTAAGCTATATTTTGCTAGGTATTTTTGCGGCTTTAATTGCTCATTCAGGCTTAGCCAATATTTTGATTCAAAAATTACTATCGCTCGAAAAACCGAATAAATACATTTTAATTTTTGCCTTGGCAATCATTGCGTGTTTATCAGGTACGCTGATTCCCGTGCATATTGCCTTTATTCCCATACTAATACCACCGCTATTATTTTTCTTTAATCGATTACAATTGGATCGACGTGCATTGGCATCGGCCTTAACGTTTGGCTTGAAAATGCCTTATTTATGGATTCCTGTTGGTTATGGATTAATATTTCAAGGCATTATCGCCAATGAAATGACCGCGAATGGCATGGCCATTGTGCAAAGTCAAATACCGAAAGCAATGGCTATTCCCGCAATTGGTATGTTCGTTGGATTAGCCATTGCGGTCTTTATTTCCTATCGAAAGCCTCGCCAATATCAACAACTGGAAGAAGATATTAAAGATTATGAGCAAGCCAAGAAAGACAATAAAAAGGCAACATTGGATGCGAAAGGTTGGGTAGCCATCGTGGCCATTTTTGCAGCACTTGCTATTCAATTATCTTTAAGCTCGTTAGTATTAGGCGCATTATCAGGCATTATCATTATGTTTGTTGGTCGTGTTGTTTTTATTAAAGATAGTGAAGAAGTGGTTCAAAATGGAGTCAAACTAATGGGGGTGATTGCCTTTATTATGTTAATTGCCTCAGGCTATGCAACGATTTTAAAAGAAACAAATGCGATTACGGAGCTTGTCGAAGCGATGACTGGTATGACGGGCCAAAGTAAAGTAATTACAGCCATCTTGTTATTATTGATCGGTTTACTTGTCACAATGGGCATTGGAACGTCCTTCGGTACGATCCCGATTTTAGCTGTCGTGTTCGTGCCATTATGCGCAGCAGTTGGCTTTAGCGCACTTGCTACTGCCGCCCTTATAGGAACGGCGGGTGCTTTGGGAGATGCAGGTTCGCCTGCTTCTGATAGTACATTAGGTCCGACAGCAGGATTAAATGCGGATGGACAGCATAATCATATTTGGGATACTTGTGTACCAACGTTTTTACATTATAATATCCCTTTATTTATATTTGGTATTATCGCGGCAATGATTTTATAGAATCTGGAACAAGCAAAGGGGTGGAGGTTTAAATGGAAGTTATTCAGTTGGATGGACATACATTAACGACAACGCAAATCGATCAAATAGCGAACGGACTTGCGCAAGTAGCGATTGCACCAAGTGCTTTAGCAAGAGTGCAAGCAAGTCGTGCACGAATTGAAAAAAGACTAACGGACGGACATACGATTTATGGGGTCAATACAGGCTTCGGTAAGCTAAGCGATGTTCAAATTGCCGAAGAGGATAATGAATTATTGCAATTGAATTTGTTACGTGCTGATGCGGTAGGCGTGGGTATGCCATTGGAAAAGACAATTGTTCGGGCGATGATGGTTTTACGTGCCAATGCTTTGGCGAAAGGATACTCGGGTATTCGCCAAGAAACATTGCAATTATTAGTGGATTTAATTAATCACCATGTTCATCCGATTGTGCCATCCCAAGGGTCTGTAGGAGCTAGTGGTGATTTAGCGCCACTGTCACATATCGCATTAGTGTTGATTGGGGAAGGTAAGGCAGAGTTAAATGGGGAAGTGCTGTCAGGACAGGAAGCGCTATCGCAAGTTGGGTTAACAGCAGTGCGACTGCAAGCGAAAGAAGGGCTTGCGTTAATCAATGGTACACAGGCGATGACAGGTATCGGAGTGATAACGATTAATGAAGCGGAACGACTCGGCTATGTAGCAGATATGGCAGCTTGTCTGACAATGGAAGCATTACAGGGTATTATTTCTGCTTTTGATGCAGATTTATTAGCCGTGCGTCCTCATGCGGAAATAGCTGCAGTCGGCACTCGGATTCGCAAGTGGCTCCAAGGTAGCGAACGAATTACAACGCAAGGTGCCATTCGTATGCAAGATGCCTATTCTATCCGCTGTGTGCCCCAAGTTCACGGTGCATCCTGGCAATGTTTTGACTATGTTCAGCAACGTCTACAAACGGAGATCAATGCGACGACAGATAACCCGATTGTATTAGAAAATGGCGAAGTGTTATCTGGGGGTCATTTCCACGGTCAGCCTATTGCCCTTGCGATGGATTTTTTGAAGGTTGGTGTAGCCGAGTGGGCCAATATTTCAGAGCGCAGAACAGAGCGTTTAGTAAATCCACAGTTAAGTGGATTAGCGCCATTTTTAGCAACGGATCCAGGTCTTGAATGTGGCTTGATGGTTGTACAATATGTGGCGGCATCACTCGTTTCTGAGAACAAAGTACTGGCGCATCCTTCAAGTGTCGACTCGATTCCGACCTCTGGAAATCAGGAAGACCATGTCAGTATGGGGACAACTGCTGCAAGGCAAGCGCGACAAATTGTCCATAATTGTGCACGGGTGCTTGCAATTGAATTAATTGCTGCATCTCAAGCGATATATTTAGAACAAGCAGAGCAGCAACTAGCACCTACAACAAGGAAATTTTTAGACATCGTACGATCATTTTGCCCACCATTAGAAGGGGATAAAGCGATAGGTGAAGAAACCGAAGCACTAGCAAACTATTTATTGACTAGTAATGATATTTTGGCAATTGGGTGAAAATTGTGTGAGTGCCTGGCACTTTACGCAAGGCACTCCGCCGCAACCGGATCGCGACAGCGGCGGTTGCGGCTTATTTTGTTGTTTGTTAAATGTGCAGAATAAGTTCTGAAATTTCAGAATTGTTTGGGTGCCTGGCACTCTATAATTGCTTTCGTTTGCTCGCTGCTTGTATGCCTAGTTCTTCGCGATATTTGCTAATCGTGCGTCGTGCAATTTGAATGTGATGGGTACTCGCTAATATTTCTGCAATTTTTTGATCAGATAATGGCTTTTGCTTATTTTCGGCATTAATAATCTTTTTAATCATTTCTAAAATCGACGTTTGAGAATGCTGCGCTTGCATATTATCTAGTTTAGAAGAAAATAAATCTTTCCATAGATAGGTTCCAACAGGCGTTTGTAGGTATTTATTACGAATTGCTCGGCTTACAGTTGAAACATGCATATCAATTTGTGTAGCGACGTCTTGCAAAGTAAGCGGTTTCAAAAACGCTGGACCGTGCATGAAAAATGGTTCCTGATGCGCCAAAACTACGGACATGATTTGAATAATGGTTTGTCGTCGTTGTTGTAAGCTATGTATAAGCCAGTTAAATTGCTTAAAATGTTGTTTTACATATTGTTGTTCAGATTTAGGTAAAAAAGAATGGATGTTTTGATAACTATTTTGCAAATGAACGGTCGGCAGTGTGCCATCATTTAAGCTAAATTGTAATGTGCCATCCTCTCTATAAACAATAATGTCCGGCGTTATATACAATGTTTCATGCTCTTGATTCATCGTACATGGAACGGGAGTTAGTTGTTGTAAACGATGAATACAGTCTGCCAATTGATCCTTTGACAGTTGAAGAGCTTTCTGTAACTCTTGGAATTTACGTTCTGCTAACAACGGGAGTCCCTGTTGAATGAGGTAATGCAAATCATTATCGTTATTGTCTATTTGCAATAAAAGACATTCTTGCAAGCTGCGTGCACCAATTCCAGGAGGTCCAATTTGCTGTAATAGTTGAATTGCATGGTCATGCTGTTGTGCTGAAATCTGCCTTAGCTTTGCAGGCGAATATCCTTTATCGTCTAAATACTGAATGACTGTTTGGACAATTTGTAAATCTTCCCCGATGAAAGTGAGTGTAGCTAATTGGTTTAATTCGTCGCGTAAATTAGGTTCTGCAATTTTTGCATACAAATCGCTCGGCACTGTCGAGCTGTATGGATTGCTCAATATCCGTTCCTGAAAAGTTGGTGTTTGTAACTCAATTAAGGGATTTTCTAATTGTTGTTCATATAAAAATTCTTCTAGTTCAAAGGTGTTATATTGTAGTATTTCAATAGACTGCTGTAATTGAGGTGTCATCATCATTTTTTGTTGCTGCTGTAGCTTTAAAATTGGTTCCATTATGAATCCTCCTGTCTATCACTTTTTAATAGCATATCATAAAACTGAGTGAATTTTCAGATAAATATCATCTTTCTACTAATTTATCTTTCTGAGGATAATCTTCATAAAAAAAGGATGGCCACCCGCCATCCTAGTAATAGTGTAACATTTAATATAATGCACCGTTCTTGGAGATGCTCACCGTAAAGTTAGCTGAAACTGGGATTACGACACCTTGGTAAGTGTAGTTGCCAGCAATGCTATAGCCAAAGTAAGTATATGGTTGAACCTGAGGCCAATACGCTACACCTGCATGCGTTTGACTCCAAGAACCTGAACCCCAACCTTTAGCAGTTGTAATGGTTCCTGGGCTTGTAAACACCATTCCATCACGGTCGCTATCATACGCTGATTGTGGAGAAACTATAGCATGAATGCTTCCTATAGTATGACCTGTTGTATTTATTACATTAAATGATTTTGTGAGACTTGTAACAATTTTTCGCGCTCGGTTATTTGAAGTGGCATTCTCTGCTAAAACAATGTTACTTGTCATTACTTCGTTTAATATGATTTTAAATTGTGATGGCTCCATCCATCCGTGTTCTTCAAAATACGCAAAATTGGCAACAGAGACATTTAAAACTTCTTGTCCTACATACTGATTTTGTAAGTCTTGTAAATCATTTAGATATTGCTGATAGTAGTTTTCTTTTTGTTCTTGTGATAAAACGAGCTCTGCGGCAAAAGCTGATGGAACAAATACTTTAACTACACAAAAAAATGCAAGAGCAATAATACTACAAATAATACGTCTCATGCTTCATTATTCCTCCCTATGTTTGTTGTAATTCTTATGCTGACATAGTGACGAAATGATCTATTTATTCGTGTATAGAGGTAAAGATATGTTATTCAATTAGCCAAAAATGTTCATAACTAGTACTGTTTATTTTTAAAAGGGCAACGGTTCTTTAGGTGTTGCTAAATGTCGGACTAGAGAATACATACTAATTGTCTGAAGAAATAGAAGATAGTGAATCTAAAGGGAATGTAAAAATGATGATTGACGATTAAATCATCATTATTTTAACAACATCAACGGAAATAACAGTACTTAGTTATGGCAAGTCCGCCTTTAATGTCAGAATAAGTGAAATAATCTATAATTATTTTATTTTATTAAAAATCCATCGTCAATTGCAATGAATTTTACATATAATGGATTTTAGGGTATGTCTATTGTCGTTTTGTTAAATATATTATTTATTTTTCATCATCAAAAGATTTTTTCTATAAAGAAACATATCTTGTCCTTGTTTTTATCAACATAATACCAACAAGCATTTTCAGATTATTCATCTATCTGGATGGATTCATGGCGTTCTTAAGAGCGTTTGTTTATAATGAGGAAATGGAAAAACTCAACGAGAAAGAAGGGATAGTTATGGCACGGGGTGTTTACATTCATATTCCTTTTTGTCATCAAATCTGCAATTATTGCGATTTCAATAAATTTTACTTTAAAAATCAACCTGTAGATGAATATATAGAAACGCTTGGCAAGGAGATGGCGCTTGCTACGGAAAAATATCCGCATCGTTTTCAACATATTGAAACGATTTTTTTAGGTGGTGGTACACCTACTGCATTATCTCCAGCCCAATTGACGAGACTGCTTACACTGATTCGCACGTATATTCCAATGGACAGTGTGACAGAATTTACATCAGAGGCCAATCCAGATGAGTTGTCAGAAGCGAAAATGCATGCGCTATTTGATGGAGGCGTTAATCGTTTAAGCATGGGCGTGCAATCATTCGATCAAGAATTATTGAAAAAAATTGGTCGCACCCACAGCAATACGCACGTATATGACACGATCGCACTCGCTAAAAAGGTTGGTTTTGAAAATATTAGCATTGATTTAATGTACGGCTTGCCTGGTCAAACGATGGCACAATGGAAAGATTCACTTGAAAAGGCATTCGCCCTTGACTTACCACATTTTTCTGCGTACTCGCTTATTGTGGAGCCTAAAACGATTTTTTATAACCAATATGCGAAAGGGAAACTTAGCTTGCCGACCGAAGATTTAGAAGCCGATATGTACGATGTACTTATGCAACAGATGCAGGCGCACGGTCTGATGCAATATGAAATTAGCAATTTTGCAAAGCCTGGTTTTAGTTCTACGCACAATAAAGTTTATTGGGAAAATGATGAGTATGCTGGTTTTGGTGCAGGTGCGCACGGCTATATAAATGGTATCCGTTACTCAAATCATGGACCATTAAAAAAATACATGGACGCTTTAAATGCTGGAGATTTGCCTATTATGCACGAGCATGTGGTGACGGCTACTGAACAGCGAGAAGAGCAAATGTTTTTAGGGCTGCGTAAAACGGATGGGATTGCACACGCTATATATGAAGAAAGATTTCAGGAATCGATGATGAACCATTATGGGCAAGTGATTGGCAAGCTAGTGTCAGAAGGACTTTTAGAACATGATGCAATTGGTATTCGCCTAACCCGCAAAGGGCGTTTTGTCGGAAATGAAGTTTTTCAACATTTTTTATTAGAAGATTGAGCGATATCGTTGACAGAAAATGTGGGATTTGATAACTTAATAATAGTATTAGCACTCCTCTTAGTTGAGTGCTAACAGAGGTGATAATCATGCTAACAAATCGGCAATTACAGATTTTGCAAGTAATCGTAGACGATTTTATTATGTCTGCACAGCCGGTAGGTTCTCGCCAAATCTCAAAAAAACAAGAGATTACATTTAGTCCAGCCACTATTAGAAACGAAATGGCGGATTTAGAGGAATTAGGTTTTTTAGAAAAAACACATACGTCCTCTGGTCGAGTGCCTTCGGAAAAGGGGTATAGATTTTATGTAGATCATTTGTTGAGTCCACAGGGCATTAATTCACGGGATATTCAGCAAATTCAATCGATTTTCAATGAACGTCTAGTAGAAGTAGAGCACATTATTCGAAAGTCAGCGAATATTTTATCAGAACTGACTTCGTATACTTCGATTCTTTTAGGGCCTGATGTCCAAAGGCATCGAGTAAAACGTTTTTCAATCGTGCCACTATCGACCGACGCAGCAGTAGCGATTATCGTAACGAATAACGGGCATGTTGAAAATCGCATGTTTAGTTTACCACCAAATTTTAATGCTGCTGAACTAGAAAAAATGGTGAACATCTTAAATGATCGCTTAGTTGGCGTTTCATTAGATGAAATCCATAAAAAGCTAGAAATTGAAATACTGGCTATCCTACAGCAACATGTGCAATCAGCGGATGACTTTATCCATTCGCTCGTTTCAGCTACGATGCAAAATTCGGAGAGTAAAATATTTTATGGTGGTAAAACAAATATGTTCAACCAGCCTGAATTCCACGATTTAAATAAGGTTCGGATGATTATGGACTTAATGGAAACGACAAGCCAAGTGCAGTCGCTTTTCCATCCGAACGAATCAGGTATTCATATTCGAATTGGCTCGGAAAATAAGCAGTTAGAAATGGAAAACTGTAGCGTCATAACAACGACTTATTCAATAGGTGAAGACCAACAAGGAGCCATTGCCATTATTGGCCCCACACGCATGGATTATAAGCGTGTCGTTGCTTTGCTTGAAGTAATGCGCATGGATTTATCTCTAGCCTTTACGAAGAATCGTAGTGATTGATAATGAGGAGGATTTAAGTGACTGAAACAACTGAAAACAAAGACCTTGTACAAGAAAATGTACAAGCTGAAAATGACTCTACTGAAGAGCAAACAGCAACAACAGTAGAACTTACAGTGGAAGAGCAGTATGAAGCGAAATTGGCTGAATTGCAAGCAAAGCTAGATGATGAAGAAAATCGTCACCTACGTCTGCGCGCAGACTTCGATAATTTACGTCGTCGTACACAGCTTGATCGTGAAGCTGCAGAAAAATATCGTGCACAAAATTTATTATCGGATTTATTGCCGGTATTAGATAATTTTGAGCGAGCTTTACAAATAGAACCAACTTCAGAAGAAGCTGTATCAATCGTAAAAGGCATCGAAATGGTTTATCGTTCACTAGTTGAAGCAACAGAAAAAGAAGGCTTACAAGTGATTAAAGCTGAAGGGGAACAGTTTGATCCAAACGTTCACCAAGCTGTTATGCAAGAACAAGATAGCGATAAAGAACAAGGTGTTGTGTTACGTGAGCTTCAAAAAGGTTATATCTTAAAGGATCGCGTTTTACGCCCAACAATGGTATCTGTTAACGAATAGGCATTTTACTATTTGGAAAATATAATATTTTAGTTAAATAACGCAGCATTTGCGTTTTAATAATAGGAGGAAATTTGACTATGAGCAAAATTATCGGTATTGACTTAGGAACAACAAACTCTTGTGTATCTGTACTTGAAGGCGGAGAGCCAAAAGTTATTCCAAATCCAGAAGGAAACCGTACGACTCCATCTGTAGTCGCTTTCAAAAATGGTGAGAAACAAGTTGGTGAAGTGGCAAAACGTCAATCAGTAACAAATCCAAACACAATTATTTCAATCAAATCAAAAATGGGTACTGCTGAAAAAGTAACAGTGGAAGATAAAGACTACACACCACAAGAAGTTTCTGCAATGATTCTTCAATATTTAAAAGGCTATGCGGAAGATTACTTAGGTGAAAAAGTAACGAAAGCCGTTATTACTGTACCTGCATACTTCAACGACGCGCAACGTCAAGCGACAAAAGACGCTGGTAAAATCGCTGGTCTTGAAGTAGAACGTATTATTAACGAACCAACAGCTGCTGCTCTTGCTTATGGTTTAGACAAACAAGATGTAGACCAAAAAGTATTAGTGTTTGACCTTGGTGGTGGTACATTCGACGTATCAATCCTTGAATTAGGTGACGGTGTATTCGAAGTATTAGCAACAGCTGGTGATAACAAACTTGGTGGGGACGATTTCGATGACGCAGTAATCGAATACCTAGTTGCTGAATTCAAAAAAGAAAACGGCATCGATCTTTCTAAAGACAAAATGGCTATGCAACGTCTAAAAGATGCTGCTGAAAAAGCGAAAAAAGATTTATCAGGTGTAACATCAACACAAATCTCATTACCATTCATTACGGCTGGTGAAGCAGGTCCATTACACTTAGAAATCTCTTTAACTCGTGCAAAATTTGATGAAATTACATTACCATTAGTAAACCGTACAGTAGGACCAGTACGTCAAGCATTATCTGATGCAGGTCTATCAACATCAGAAATCGACCAAGTGATTTTAGTTGGTGGTTCTACTCGTATTCCTGCAGTACAAGAAGCTGTACGTAAAGAAACTGGTAAAGAGCCTCACCGTGGCGTTAACCCTGACGAAGTAGTAGCAATGGGTGCTGCTGTTCAAGGTGGCGTATTAACTGGTGACGTGAAAGACGTTGTACTTCTAGACGTTACACCACTTTCTCTAGGTATTGAAACAATGGGTGGCGTGTTCACAAAATTAATCGATCGTAACACAACAATTCCTACATCTAAATCGCAAGTGTTCTCAACTGCGGCTGATAACCAACCAGCAGTAGATATTCACGTATTACAAGGTGAACGTTCAATGGCAGCGGATAACAAAACATTAGGTCGCTTCCAATTAGCGGATATCCCACCAGCTCCACGTGGTATTCCACAAATCGAAGTAACATTTGACATCGACAAAAATGGTATCGTGTCAGTTAAAGCGAAAGATTTAGGTACAAATAAAGAACAAACAATCGTTATTCAATCTGATTCTGGTTTATCAGACGAAGAAATCGAACGTATGGTAAAAGATGCTGAAGCGAATGCAGAAGCGGATGCAAAACGTAAAGAAGAAGCTGATCTTCGCAACGAAGCAGACCAATTAGTGTTCCAAGTAGACAAAACAATTGCTGATTTAGGTGAGCAAATTACAGAAGAAGAGAAAAAATCTGTTGAAGATGCTCGTGATGAACTTAAAAAAGCGCTTGAAGCTGGTGAGTTAGAAGGTATTAAATCAGCGAAAGAAAAATTAGAAGGCGTATTACAGCCTTTAGTAATGAAAGTATATGAACAAGCTGCAGCAGCTGCACAAGCGGCTCAAGGTGGCGAAGCAGGTCCAGATGCAAGCGCAGGTAAAAAAGACGATGGCATCGTAGACGCTGACTTTGAAGAAGTAAAAGACGACAAATAAGATAGTCACCAACAGCACAGTAAAGTGAAGAAGCCAAAGACCGCTTGCGGCTTTGGCTTTTCTCTTTCTATTCAATTGTTTAGAAGATGGTCTATTAATAAAATGAAAGTGTTCATGACAATTGCATGTGAACAAAGACAATCTAGTGACAATGATGAAAAAGAGAAAATTATAGCGAAAAAAGAAGCAGTTTTTTACACTGCATGTTACAATAGATTTTATGCAAAAAGAGCGGAGTGTGAATCATGGAGAAACGCGATTACTACGAGGTGCTTGGTTTAACGAAATCGGCTTCAAAAGATGACATTAAAAAAGCATACCGTAAATTATCAAAGCAATACCATCCTGACTTAAATAAAGAACCAGGTGCAGATGAAAAATTTAAAGAAATTGCGGAAGCTTATGAAGTGCTAAGTGATGATCAGAAAAAGGCGCGCTACGACCAATTTGGCCACGAAGATCCAAATGCTGGATTTGGCGGCGGTGGCTTCGGCGGCGGCGGTTTTGGCGGTTTCGAAGATATTTTCAGTTCATTCTTTGGCGGTGGTGGACGTCGACAAGATCCGAATGCACCGCGTAAAGGTGACGATCTGCAATACCGCATGAATATTAAGTTTGAGGAAGCGATTTTTGGGAAAGAAACAGAAATCGAAATTCCGAAAGACGAAACATGTGAAACTTGCCATGGCTCTGGTGCAAAACCCGGAACATCACCTGAAACATGTTCAACATGTAAAGGTGCCGGCCAAATTAATCAAGCTGTCGATACACCATTTGGCCGTATGATGAATCGCCGTACTTGTACGACATGTCATGGAACAGGTAAAATCATTAAAGAAAAATGTTCTACTTGTCGTGGTGAAGGTAAAGTACAAAAACGTAAAAAAATAAAAGTGTCAATCCCTGCAGGCGTTGATGACGGACAACAAATTCGTGTAACAGGTCAAGGTGAACCAGGTGTTAACGGTGGTCCAGCTGGTGACTTATACATCATGTTCCGCGTACAAGGGCACAAGGAATTCGAGCGCGATGGAGATGACATCTACTACGAATTAAAATTAACATTCCCACAAGCAGCATTAGGGGATGAAATTGAAGTACCGACTGTGCATGGTAAAGTCAAATTACGTATTCCAGCAGGTACTCAATCAGGTGCACAATTCCGTTTGAAAGATAAAGGTGTAAAAAATGTGCATGGTTATGGCACTGGTAATCAATATGTAACGGTTAGAGTTGTAACGCCAGAAAAATTAACAGAAAAACAAAAACAATTACTCCGTGAATTTGCGGAAATTAGTGGCGATATTCCAGAAGAACAAGGAAGCTCACTATTTGATAAAATCAAGAAAAAATTCCAAGGTGAATAATTAGAGGAGCTGAAGAGCTACGTGAAGTGGTCAGAATTATCCATTCATACAAAAAATGAAGCGGTGGAAGCAATTTCAAATATTTTGCATGAAGCAGGGGCTAGTGGTGTTGTCATTGAGGATTCAGCTGAATATGCGAAGCCACGCGAAGATCAGTATGGAGAAATTTACGCGCTAAATGAAGAGGATTTCCCAAAAGAGGGCGTTATCGTAAAAGCTTACTTAGCTGAGTCTAGCTTTTTAAATGAAACGGTCGAAGAAATCAAGGCGGCGATTACCAATTTAACGGAATTCAACATTGATATTGGCGAAAACGTTGTTTCAATTGTCGAAGTGAACGAGGAAGATTGGGCAACAGCGTGGAAGCAATATTATCACCCTGTTAAAATTTCAGAACGTTTTACAATTGTACCGACATGGGAAGACTATACACCCGTTTCAACGGATGAGTTAATCATTGAGCTTGATCCAGGGATGGCGTTTGGAACTGGTACACACCCAACGACGGTTATGTGCCTACAAGGACTGGAGAAGGTCGTCAAAGCAGGCGACACAGTGGTCGATATTGGCACAGGTTCAGGGGTTCTTTCAATTGGTGCTGCAATGCTTGGTGCGAAAAGCGTACATGCGCTTGATTTGGACGAAGTAGCTGTACGTTCTGCCAAAGAAAATGTTGCGTTAAACAAAGTAAGCGAGACGGTTGAAGTTTTCCATGGTAACTTATTAGATACAGTGAAAGAGCCAGCCGATGTTGTCGTCGCCAATATTTTAGCAGAAATCATTATGTCCTTTACTGATGATGCATTTACAATTGTTAAACCGGGTGGATTATATGTCACTTCAGGCATCATCGGAGCGAAACGTGATGATGTGAAAGCAGCGCTAGAAGCTTCTGGTTTTGTTATTGAAGAAGTATTATTAATGGAAGATTGGGTAGCCATTATTGCCCGTCGTCCTCAATAAATTGACCAAAGAAGCGCCAAATCGTGAGCCGAGTGCTGACGGTTTGGCGTTTTCTCTATCATGAGGAGTGATAACGATGCAACGTTATTTTATTGACACAGCAATTGATGCCGCTCGCATTACAGGTGAAGATGCGCGCCACATTACGCGTGTTATGCGCATGAAGGAAGGCGGAGAAATCATCGTTGTGGCACAAGACACAGCATATATTTGCACGATTACTGCATTTGAAAATGAAGAGGTCCTCGTGCAAGCGACAGGTCAAACTATTCCTTCTCCGGAACTACCTGTTCGTGTAACAGTGGCATGTGGGTTACCTAAAGGCGATAAACTAGAGCTTATTACGCAAAAAGCAACGGAGCTGGGCATGTATGCTTTATTACCATTTGAAGCGGAACGATCCATTGTGAAATGGGACGTGAAAAAAGGTGCGAAAAAACAGGAGCGCTTACAAAAAATTGCAAAAGAGGCAGCGGAGCAATCCCATCGCACACACATTCCAGAAATTTATGAACCCATTCATTTTAAACAGCTTGTTGCGCGAATAAGTGAGTTTGATGCTGTATTTATTGCAGATGAAGAAGATGCAAAGGCGGAAAAACGCACAAGGTTTGCGGATAAGCTGAAAAACGTGTATGATAAGAAGTCGAAATCAATCCTTATTATCTTCGGTCCAGAAGGTGGGATTGCGCGTAAGGAAGCGGATATGTTATTGGCAGCCGGCGCGCAAACCATGTCTCTTGGTCCAAGAATTTTACGTGCAGAAACAGCGCCACTATATGCGCTTTCTGCAATATCTTATGAATTTGAATGAAAGAGGTGTTTAGCCTTGTCAAAAGTGGCTTTTCACACACTTGGCTGTAAAGTAAATCACTATGAAACAGAGGCGATTTGGCAGCTGTTTAAAGAAGACGGCTATGAACGTACGGAGTTTGATCATCAAGCGGACGTTTATGTCATTAATACATGTACAGTGACGAATACAGGCGATAAAAAATCACGTCAAGTGATTCGTCGTGCAGTACGTCAAAATCCAGATGCTGTTATTTGTGTGACAGGCTGTTATGCCCAAACGTCACCAGCAGAAATTATGGCAATCCCTGGTGTTGATATTGTTGTAGGTACACAAGATCGTACGAAATTACTTGGTTATATTGAACAATATCGCAACGAGCGTCAACCAATTAATGCTGTACGCAATATTATGAAAAATCGTGTATACGAAGAATTAGATGTGCCGGCCTTTACTGACCGCACACGAGCATCGTTAAAAATTCAAGAAGGCTGCAATAACTTCTGTACGTTTTGTATTATTCCATGGGCGCGTGGTTTAATGCGTTCTCGTGACCCACAAGAAGTACTGAACCAAGCACAACAATTAGTGGATGCCGGCTACCTTGAAATCGTACTAACAGGTATTCATACGGGCGGTTATGGACAAGACTTAAAAGACTATAACCTTGCGCAGTTGTTACGTGATTTAGAAGCGAATGTAAAAGGCTTGAAACGTTTACGTATTTCTTCTATTGAAGCAAGCCAACTAACGGATGAAGTAATTGATGTGTTACGCGAATCGAACATCGTTGTTAATCATTTACACATTCCGATTCAATCAGGTTCGGATACAGTATTAAAAAGAATGCGACGTAAATACACAATGGAATTTTTCGGCGAACGCCTAACAAAATTGCATGAAGCATTACCTAATTTAGCGGTTACTTCTGACGTCATCGTTGGTTTCCCTGGCGAAACGGAAGAAGAATTTATGGAAACTTACAACTTTATTCGTGACCATAAATTTTCCGAATTACATGTGTTCCCGTTCTCTCCGCGTACAGGCACACCAGCTGCTCGTATGGAAGATCAAATCGACGAGGATATTAAAAATGAGCGCGTTCACCGCTTAATCGCACTTAATGACCAACTGGCAAAGGAATATGCATCTCGTTTTGAAAATGAAGTGTTAGAAGTAATTCCAGAAGAGTTTGTTCACGATGGTAGTGACGAAGAAGGCTTATTAACAGGTTATACTGACAATTACTTAAAAGTAGTTTTTGAAGGGCCTGAAAACTTAATCGGCCAACTGGTGAAGGTCAAAATTACGCAAGCAGGTTACCCGCATTCAAAAGGGCAATTTGTGCGCTTATTAGAAACTGTCAAATAATGATTTTAAAATTGCCTATCTGTTCAGATGGGCAATTTTTTTTTGATAGTATGCAGTGGAAACGGGCAATATAAAATTTAGCTATGCTGTACAAACAATGGAAAAGATTATGTTTATTAGACGGAAACGTCAAAACATGTTATTATTCCAGAGAGGTACGGACAACTTAAGTTAGAAGGAGCGCTTGTTAAATGAAAACAAATTATGCAAGTATGATTGATCACACATTATTAAAGGCTGAAGCGACGAAAGAACAAATTGAAAAGTTATGTGCAGAGGCAAAAGAATTTGGCTTTGCATCTGTTTGCGTAAACCCAACGTGGGTAAAATATTGCAGCGAGCTATTACAAAACTCAGACGTTTTAGTTTGTACGGTTATTGGATTCCCTTTAGGCGCTAATACATCAGCTGTAAAAGCATTTGAGGCAAAAGATGCCATTGAAAATGGCGCGCAAGAAGTGGATATGGTCATTAATATTGGGGCATTAAAAGATCGAAACTACGAACAAGTACAAGCGGATATTGCGGCAGTAGTCGAAGCGGCAAAAGGCAGTGCCATTGTAAAAGTCATTATTGAATCGTGCTTACTAACGGAAGAAGAAAAAGTAAAAGCGTGTGAATTATCTGTGGCAGCAGGAGCAGACTACGTGAAAACGTCAACAGGTTTCTCTACTGGCGGAGCAACTGCAGAGGACATTGCTTTAATGCGTAAAACAGTTGGCCCAGAGCTAGGTGTTAAAGCTTCAGGTGGCGTTCGCAGCTTAGAGGATATGCAAAAAATGGTTGAAGCTGGTGCGACTCGCATTGGGGCAAGTTCTGGTGTAGCCATTATGAAAGGCTTAATTGCTGATTCTAATTATTAATTTTCACATATATAGTGGTATGAAGAAAAATAGTGTACTGGGGATTTCTCCTAGTAGACTATTTTTTTTACTGTTTATGGGCAATTTGTCTGTAGAATAATACATTTTTCCTTCACATATACTCGAATGATGTATTGCCTTTAGAAAGGAGGATTTTTATGTTTACGCAATATAAATATTGGCGTCCTTATATCAGCCCGTTTGACCCTTGTAAACCGATCGAAGTCAAAAGTTATGCCACACCTCCGCAATTGTATATAGGCTTTCAGCCACCGGGACTACCGCAATTTCAAACGGCTAAAGAAGCACTGAAGTTTGGAACATTATGGCCTCAATTTTTTAGCCCGTATCCGAATCCGGAGAGAGGTGGGGTGAAAGGTGAGTAAAAAAATGCCACCAGAGTTTTATACGCTTCTTGAGGAAATCCAAGCCGTTGATTTTGTGTTAGTTGAATTAAATTTGTATTTAGATACCCATCCACAAGATTATGCGGCGATCGCACAATTTAATGAAAATGCTGAAAAGAGTATGCGCTTAAAAATAGATTTTGAGCAAAAATTTGGACCGCTTATGAATTTCGGCAGAAGCTATTCTAATTATCCATTTAATTGGGTGGACACACCGTGGCCTTGGCAAGTTTAACGCATTGTTATGAAAAATAGTTGGATTAGGGGGAACGATGTTTGTGGTATTATGAAAAAAAGCTCCAATATCCAGTAAAAGTAAGTACATGTAACCCGATGCTAGCAAAGTTTTTAATAGAGCAGTATGGGGGTGCTGATGGCGAGTTGGCTGCGGCATTACGTTATATGAACCAACGATATACGCTACCTGATAAAGTAGTAGGTTTATTAACAGATATTGCGACGGAAGAGTTTTCTCACCTCGAAATGATTGCAACAATGATTTATAAACTAACGAAAGATGCCACACCACAGCAATTAAAAGAAGCGGGCATTGGAGACTATTATGTCAACCATGATAAGGCGTTGTTTTATCAAAATGCCGCGGGTGTGCCATTTACTGCAAGTTATATCCAAGCAAAAGGGGATCCGATTGCTGACCTTTATGAGGATATTGCGGCAGAAGAAAAAGCACGTGCCACCTATCAATGGATTATCGATTTATCAGATGACCCAGATTTGAATGATAGTTTAATTTTCTTACGAGAAAGGGAAATCATTCATTCGCAACGTTTTAGAGAAGCGGTAGAAATTTTAAAAGACGATGGCAACACGAAGAAAATATTTTAAACAGAAGGAGCGGTTGTATCGATACAGCCGTTTTATTTATAGTTATTCGATATTTGAAAAAAGCGTAAGGTCTTTTCGATGACCAATCATGACTAAAATATCTTCTTGTTCAATGAGTTGTTCAGGAGAAGGGGAAATAATAATATTGCCCTCTCTAACGATTGCGATGACGCTAACATTGAATTTCGCCCGTAAATCCAAATCACGTAAATTTTGTCCGGCCATTTTTGCTGGGATCATAATTTCTTCTATACTGTATTCTTTTGACAATTCAATATAATTTAGCATATTGGGCGAGAGCAGTTGATTCGCTACTCGCTCACCCATATCGCGCTCAGGATAGATAATCCAATCGGCTCCTACTTTATCTAACACTTGCCCATGTCTTTTACCAAGAGCTTTTGCAATAATTTTTTTTATGCCAAGTTCCTTCAGCAGGGAAACCGTTAAAATACTTGATTGCATATCGTTACCAATCGCTACAATAACACAATCAAAGTTACCTATTCCAATCGAGGTTAATGCTTTTTCTTCAGTCGTATCCGCAACGACTGCATGTGTTACATATGGCTCGGCATCTTCCACGCGCTCCTCATTGACATCGATGCCAAGCACTTGTTGACCTGCTTCATTTAGCCGTCTAGCAACACTTACACCAAATCTTCCTAGCCCGATAATGGCATATTGGTTGATTGTCATAGTTATGTGCACCCCTTGTAATTAGTTAACCAATCATAATATTTCCTTTTGGATGGTGGAATGCTTCTGGCCTCCGTCGTTTTGAAATGGCAAAAGCAATTGTTAAAGGACCCACTCTACCTGCAAACATGGTAAACATGATGAGAATACGTCCAGCAGGAGTTAACTCAGGTGTTAAACCCATGGAAAGTCCAACCGTACCAAAAGCTGATGTGGCTTCAAATAAATACATCATAAAGCTGTGCTTTTGTTCTGAGAGGCTTAGGAAGATGGTGACGAACACCACAATGATGACACCACACATGGCGACAGTTAATGACTTTAATATCGTGTCAACGACGATTCTACGACGAAATAACACAACATCTTCCTTCCCTCTAAGTTGTGCCCATAGTGTAGCACTTAAAACGGCGAAGGTAGTTATTTTTATACCGCCAGCAGTAGAGCCAGAGCCAGCACCGATAAACATTAACAAAATTATTAAAAACAATGTGGAGTGCGTCAGATCGCCGATAGGTAGGGTATTAGATCCAGCGGTTCTTGGCGTCACAGCTTGATAAAATGATCCTAAAATTTTGCCTATGCCCGATAAATTGCCGAACGTTTTACTATTACCAAATTCAAACAAAAATATTAAAAAAGTCGATCCTACAGTTAAAATAACGGTAGTGGATAGTACAATTTTGGAATGAACTGAAAGACGCCTTGTGTCACGATATTCATATAACTCATTCATCACAATAAATCCTAAACCACCAATTGTAATAAGTGCACAAATCGTTAACACAACAAATGGGTCATCAACATAGGCAGTTAATCCTTGAAAATTGCCCATTAAGTCAAAGCCTGCATTGTTAAAATTCGAGATAGCATGAAAAAAGCCAAAATAAAATGCTTTGCCAACAGGCATATTAAAGGAAAAACGAATTGATAAAATTAGGCCCCCAATTATTTCAATAAAGGCTGTAAATAAAAGAATTCTTTTTACTAATTTGACAAGGCCGGCGATTGAAATATTATTAAAGGCTTCTTTTAACAATAGCCTCTCTTTTAAAGATATTTTTTTTCCTAATAATAAAAACAGTAATGTTGCGAACGTCATAAAACCTAAGCCACCGATTTGGATGAGACTCAAAATAACTAATTCGCCAAACAACGTAAATGTATCGCCTGTATCGACTACAATTAAGCCCGTTACACAGGTTGCAGACGTAGCAGTAAACAATGCATTTAAAAATGGGAGTCCATTGCCATCCTCAGTTGCAATGGGCAATGTTAACAAACAGGCACCAATCAAAATAATCGTAGCAAAACCAAGGACAAGAATTTTGGGTGGACTTAAATAATTGATTAATTTTTTCATCGATATCTCCTAACTGTTAAATAACCCAAGGGCGTTTTTAACGAAAGATGAAAACGTCAATAACAGTTAACTTATAGCTATTCATAAAAATAAATTTACGGTATTGTTGGCTTAAAAGCCCCATTCCATTCCAAATACAAAGGGTGTTAAAAATTCTCTACGCGATTTTGAATACTTTCTATTGACCGTTATAAGACAATACGGTATAATTTTTTAGTACACAACAGTAGGTTATTAGCCTACACGCATTGTGTATTGACGTGTGTTCGGAGGGAGGGAAAGAGAGATGTCAAAAACTGTCGTTCGCAAAAACGAATCGCTTGAAGATGCTCTTCGCCGCTTCAAACGTACTGTATCAAAAAGTGGTACAATTCAAGAAGTTAGAAAGCGCGAGTTCTACGAAAAACCTAGCGTAAAACGTAAAAAGAAATCAGAAGCTGCACGTAAACGTAAGTGGTAATTTAATTTCCCATTAAAAATCCCTACGTTCAAAACACGCAATTGTATGATTCACTGAGCAGACAATGATATACCTGGAATTATTTGCATACGCAATTAATTCCGGGTATTTTGCATGATGCTCCTTTTTGCGGTACATATTTTTTAACAAGGCCGAATGAAGTCTGTCCAGATTTCATTCGGTTTTTCATTTATAACGAAGGCAAAATTGCGTCATTTATTTTCAATTCACTGTATAATAAAAATAAACAAGATTTTGTGAAACTTTTTACAAGGTCAGTCGTATATACAGTAGAGAAGCATGTTAGAAGGGAGGGAAAAAGATGCGGAAAAGGAGAATCCTTAGCTATATTATCGTCATCTGGTTAACGGTTTTGGTAGCGTTTCCATTGACTACTGCTTTTGCAAGTAGCAAGGTTTATCACGTCCCGATTCATGATGAAGTGGAACGTGGACTTCACGCATTTTTAGAACGAGCTTTTAAAGAGGCACAAGAAAACTATGCAGAAGCGATCATACTGGACATACATACGCCTGGTGGATTCGTTAATGCAGCTAGTGATATTGCGATGCTGATGGATGCCTCTACGATACGCACCATTGCTTTCATTAATAAAGATGCCCATTCAGCTGGTGCTTTTTTAGCCTTACATGCAGATGAAATTTATATGGTTCCCAACGGCACAATTGGCGCAGCGGCAGTTATTGATTCGGCTGGCAATGCAGCAGACAACAAGGCTCATAGCGCGTGGCTGGCGCAAATGCAGGCAGCTGCCGAAACGTCTGGACGAGATCCAAAATATGCCTTGGCCATGGCTGATTCCACAATTGAATTGCCAGAATATCGAGCTGGAGGCGAGAATTTATTAACGTTATCGGCTTCAGAGGCTGAAAAGGTCAAATATTCTGAAGGAACGGTTGCTAATTTTCAAGAGCTGTTAAAAAAAACGGGCTTAAAAGGTAGTGATATTGTACCGATTGAGCCAACCTTTGCTGAAAAAGTAGCTCGCTTTATTACCAACCCTCTTATTGTACCGATTTTATTATCGGTTGCGAGTTTAGGGCTTGTTATGGAGCTCTATTCGCCTGGCTTTGGTGTTCCGGGTATAATGGGGTTATCAGCACTCGGATTATTTTTCTTCGGTCATATGGTGGCTGGCTTTGCAGGCTATGAAACATTGTTAATTTTCATAGCTGGGTTAGCATTGGTCATTGCTGAATTTTTTGTCCCCGGAGGCATTGTTGGAATTTTAGGTGGCGTGCTTATAGTATTTAGCTTGCTGCTGGCAGGTGCAAACATGATGCAAATGGTCGTGTCGATTTTTATTGCGCTTGTAGTAGCCATAATAGGAATGGTGATCCTGATGAAATTTTTCGGTAAAAAAATGCATGTGCTAAACAAATTAGTGTTAATGGATGCAACGACAACGGAAGAGGGGTATGTATCGAACATTAATCGCACAGAATTGTTAGGAAAAGTAGGTGTAACGCTTACACCGCTTCGTCCAGCAGGCACAATGCGAATTGGTAGTGAACGTATCGACATCGTATCAGAAGGTGGCTATGTTGATGTTGGTAAAAAAGTAGAAGTAATTAAAGTAGAAGGCTCACGCATTGTCGTGAGACAAACAGAAAAAGAGATGGAGGAATAACAATATGGGATTTGATTTAGCTCTTATGGGACCAATTGTCGGGCTAGTCCTGCTATTTATTGTTGTCGCGGTATTCTTTACTTTTGTACCAGTGGCACTGTGGATTTCTGCACTTGCAGCAGGTGTCCGCGTTAGTATTTTTACATTAATCGGGATGCGCTTACGTCGTGTCATTCCCTCACGTATCGTCAATCCGTTAATTAAAGCACATAAAGCGGGTTTACCAGTAACCATTAATCAGTTGGAAAGTCACTATTTAGCAGGTGGTAATGTTGACCGTGTTGTGAATGCACTAATTGCTGCTCACCGTGCAAATATTGAATTATCGTTTGAACGTTGTGCTGCGATTGATCTTGCAGGACGTGATGTATTAGAAGCAGTACAAATGTCAGTTAACCCAAAAGTAATTGAAACACCATTTATTGCAGGTGTGGCGATGAACGGGATTGAAGTAAAGGCGAAAGCACGTATTACGGTGCGTGCAAACATCGAACGTTTAGTCGGTGGTGCAGGTGAGGAAACAGTTATTGCCCGTGTAGGTGAAGGGATCGTTTCGACAATCGGTAGTGCATCAAGTCATACAACAGTTCTTGAAAATCCTGATATGATTTCCCAAACAGTATTATCTAAAGGTTTAGACTCTGGTACAGCATTCGAAATCTTATCGATTGATATTGCGGATGTTGATATCGGCAAAAATATCGGTGCAGAATTACAAATTGAACAAGCGCAAGCAGATAAAAATATTGCCCAAGCAAAAGCGGAAGAACGCCGTGCGATGGCCGTAGCAAACGAGCAAGAAATGATTGCCCGCGTTCAAGAAATGAAAGCGAAAGTAGTAGAGGCGGAAGCGGAAGTACCACAAGCGATGGCAGAAGCTTTACGCTCAGGTAATCTCGGTATTATGGATTACATGAATTACCGCAATATTCAAGCGGATACAGCTATGCGTGACTCCATTTCAAAAGTAAGTACAGATAAAGCAGACCCAACTGAACCAAAAGCATAACTTACGGAAAGGAGCGAGTGCTAACAAATGGAACAGCTCATTATAATAGCAATTATTGGCATAGTCACCTCTCTTTTCGGTAAATTAAAAAATAATAACGAACAAAAATCAATGCCCCCTTTCAATAAATCTGCTCAACCTTCCGCTCATATGGAAGTAGATGAGCCGACGCAACATCGTCCAACTACTAAAAAGCAAAGCTTTGAAGATTTTGCACGTGAATTTTTAGGGGACATGACGACAACAGAGGTTCAGGAAAAGCGTGTGGAACCAGTGCAACCAAAAGTGCAGGAGCATATTCCGAGCTATGTAGCGCCACCCCTTATTCCGACGGAGCCATCTAGTCGTAAAACCGAGCGACCTTCCCTTGGTCGTCTGGCTGCTGGGAAAAATGACCGTCCAGTTGCAGTGTCAAGCAATGGATTTCAAGTACCAAATTCAAAAAAAGCATTGATGCAAGCAGTAGTGATGGCGGAAATTTTAGGTCCACCAAAAGCAAAACGAAAATAACTAGCATGTCCTCCTTTTTTGGCGCATATATTGCCGAAGAAGGAGGCATTTTTTTATGAAAAAATTATTTCAATTAACGCCACTACTTGAATTATCACAGTATGAAACATTAAAAATTATCGGTCCTTATCGCTTTTTACATGCGGATGCTACATCATGCTCTTTTATTTATGCGGATTATCATATTATCGTGCGTGGAACATCCGTTGTTATAAATGCAATCAAAGAAGAAATGCTCCACCTGTCAGTAGAGGACTTACAAGAACTACATGTAAAAATGACTAAAGATATGGGTGTGAGCAAATAATGTGGAACAATCGACCAATCATTATACGTATAAAGCGTCATGAAAATGTTCATCCTTTTATTCAAGCGTTGCACGCACAGCAAATACCTTTAAAACGTGTTGTTTTTCGGGAGCAAGAGGTTACATTTGAAACGAATATGGGGTACTTATCAAAAATTCGCCGTATACGTAGTCGCTATCGGCTGAAAATGTCAGTACATTATGCAGATGAGCAGCAAGTTTTTCGGGCACAATTATGGACATTGCTCGGACTGTTTGTCATGGTTTTAATCCCTGTATTATGTGCGCAAGTCGTTTGGCGTGTTGATATTGTCGCCGCTACACCAGAGTTACAACAACAAATAGAGAAAACATTTCAAGAAACATTCCAGATAGAAACACCGATGAAGAAAAAAGCAGTACCATCCGATGCAGTTATACGGCAGAGCCTGTTAGAAAAACATCGAGATTTAGCATGGGTGCATATTGAAAAACATGGTGGTCGCATGATTCTTAGACCACAGGAATCGCCAAAGCAAACGGAATTGACCACGGAGAAGCTAGCGACCCATTTAGTTGCTACAAAAAGTGGGGTTATTACTAATTTCAATATTCAACACGGCGAGCGGAAAATTTCCGTCAATGATACAGCCTATGAGGGGGATGTGCTCGTTAGCGGGGTTATTGAAAGCGGTGACGACCATGTCTTTGTGGGGGCAAAGGGAGAGGTATTTGCAGACTACTGGCTAGAGTGCTCATTTAAAATCCCAACGAAGCTAACCATTGAATCTTTACAACAAAAGCAATGGCGTGTCGTTGTGAAGGGGATTCATAAAGAGGCAGTTGATTATGTGCAAAAGAAAGATTTGCCAAGTTGGCTTGACCCCTATGTTTCAATTGTGGAAGAGCAGCAAACCAAAACGATGGAAATTACATTAGATGAATCAAAAATAGACACTCTGCTCATGCCGCTACTTCACGAAAAGATGCTTCAATCACTCCCTGCAAAAACGGTAATTAAGAAAGAAAACCTTTTACAGGCGAAGTGGGGGAATGGTACAGTTGAAGGGAAAGTTCTATTTTTAGTCAATGAAAACATTGCAAGTCCAATACAAGGGCCACAAGGAGAATGATTATGTCAGAACATTTAACTGTATTACAAGTGGATAATCCAAATGAAGCAGTCATGCTACTAGGTATTTCCGATGCGAATATGAAATTAATTGAAGAGGCACTTCATGTCCATATCATTACCCGCGGTGAGCAAATTCAACTTGCTGGTGAAGAAGAGGCAAAAGAACAAGCGACATTTCTTTTACATGCACTTTTAAAAGTGATTCGCAAAGGCATTAATATTGATCAGCGTGATGTAGCTACGGCAATTGAAATGACACAAAAAGGGACAGTAGAATACTTTGCAGAACTTTACGATGAGGAAGTTGCACGCACGACTAAAGGCAAGCCGATTCGTGCAAAAACAATAGGTCAACGAGAATACATACAAGCGATTCGTCACAAAGACGTTGTTTTTGGTATTGGTCCAGCAGGTACCGGAAAAACGTATTTAGCGGTAGTAATGGCTACGCAAGCGCTTAAAAATGGGCATGTAAAACGAATTATCTTAACACGTCCTGCAGTGGAAGCGGGAGAGTCACTTGGCTTCCTGCCTGGTGATTTAAAGGAAAAGGTAGATCCCTATTTACGCCCACTCTACGACGCGTTAAACGATATTTATGGGGCCGAACAAACGCAACGTCTAATTGAGCGAGGAACGATCGAAATCGCGCCATTAGCCTATATGCGTGGACGTACGTTAGATGATGCCTTTGTTATTTTAGATGAAGCACAAAATACAACACATATGCAAATGAAAATGTTTTTAACTCGCCTAGGCTTTGGTTCGAAAATGGTCATTACGGGCGATAAAACGCAAATTGACCTACCAAAAAATACGGAATCTGGCTTAATTGTTGCAGAGCGCACATTAAAATATGTCAGTTCGATACACTTCCAAATTTTGGAGCAAGGCGATGTAGTGCGCCATCCAGTCGTAGCAAAAATCATCAAAGCTTACGAGGATCAGCAACTTTAACATAACCGCCTAAAGGCGGTTATGTTAAAGTCTGTACCGAAAGCGAAGCGACAGGTACAACGAAAAAAGTCTGTACCGAAAGCGAAGCGACAGGTACAACGAAAAAGTCTGTACCGAAAGCGAAGTGACAGGTACAACGAAAAAAAGTCTGTACCGAAAGCGAAGCGGAGGACGGATGACTCCAGCGGGGACAGCACAAAACATAAGACGCAACAGGCGGCGCGACAGCGACGGTTGCGGCTTACGTTGTGCCCGCGGAAAGTGCCCGCCCGCAGCGGAAATCAACTGCCATCACCTGTACCAAAAACGAAGCGACATATTCAGCGGTTTAAATAGGTAAAAAGTGATAAATAAATAGAAATATGACGGCTATACGAATGCGTATAGCTGTTTTTTTGCTTTCTTTATACATTTTTCGGGAAAAATGTTTTTTGAATTGGTATGATAGAAGATAGATAGAGGAGGTGCCAAATGGAGAAGCAACTTCAGAAAATTACGGAGCTTATTGGGTTTCGCTACTTTTTGATTGTCGTTCTCATCCTTACAGGCGCATTACAGTTTACATTTATGTATGGCAATGTGAAGGGTGTTACATATGATTTTAAACCATTACAACTTGCATCAGAAACAGTACGGTCGACGAAAACAATCGAAGATACAGTGAAGACTCAACAGGAACGAGAAAAAGCTGCTAACGCAGTGACGCCCGTCTATCAGTTTTCAGAAGACGTTGCTAAACAACGTGTAGCAATCGTGACGTCTTTATTTGATTATGTGCTTGAAGTGAAAAAGGATGTTGAGAGTAATAAAGATCCTGATGCACCTGTCGATCAAGTGGCAAAGCTCCGAAAAAAATTAGAATCAATTGATGTAGACCAAATGCCTGTTATCTTTACAGATGCTCAGCTCGAAGGTTTGTTACAACAAAGTGAAGCAGATTTAAAGAGAACAAGTGTGCAACTATCAAAACTAGTCCAAGAATATTTACAAAAATCCATTCGCAAAGAAAATGTATTAGCGGCTCAAAATGATTTTGAAACAAAAATTCGAGGACAACGCGGTTATCCCGATAAAATTTTAAGCACAGTCGTATTAATTGGACGTGCAAGTATTGTTGAAAATGAAACAATTAATGAAGAACAAACGAAAGTGAGAATAGAGCAAGCAAAAGAAAGCGTTGAATCTACGCGAATTCTTCAAGGACAAATTATAGTACAGGAAGGTCAAATTATTGATAATGAAGCGTATCGTCAATTAGAGCTGCTTGGCATGGTGAGCAATAAAGCATCAATGAAGCCGATTGCAGGATTAATTATTTTAACGTTCCTTCAAATGATCTTTATGTACATTTTATTTGATCGTTGGGAAATAGAAGCACGTAAAAAGCGCAATGCATTACTCGTAACAGTAATTGTCTATAGTTTTTCTATCCTGCTTATGAAAATTATTAGCTTAGTAGCAGATGGTTTTGATGTAACGGTCGCTTTCTTATTCCCGACGGCTTTAGCGACAATGCTCGTGCGTCTGCTCGCGGATGACCGTACGGCAGTCCTAGTTACGGTCATGACAGCAGCTTCAGCAGGGGTTATTTTCCAAGAAGGTTATTCCTCCGTTATGCAAATGGAAATAACTTTGTATATTATCTTTGGCGGTTTTGCAAGCTTATTCTTTATGCGTAGTGTAGAAAAGCGTTCACATATTATGCAGGCGGTCGCGGTGATTTCACTAGTCAATATGGGCTTTATCGCATTTTATTTACTAATGACACAATCATCGTATGGGTTGTCTGAGCTATCGTTTTATTTAATAGCTGCGATTTTATCGGCACTCTTATCTGGTGCGCTGACAATGGGGTTATTACCATTTTTCGAGTCGGCCTTTAGTTTACTATCGACATTGCGTTTAATTGAGCTGTCCAATCCGAATCATCCATTATTGAAAAAGCTTTTAATGGAAACACCGGGCACATATCATCATAGTGTCATGGTGGCGAATTTAGCTGAAGCTGCATGTGAAGCGATTGGTGCAGATGGCTTGCTCGCGCGAGTCGGCTGTTATTATCATGATATCGGCAAAACGAAGCGACCTGCTTTCTTTATTGAAAATCAGATGGCCGGTATGAATCCGCATGATTCGATGCCGCCAGAAACAAGTGCAGAAATTATTATTGCACATACTACGGATGGAGCAGAAATGCTTAGACGCTATAAAATGCCACAAGAGATTATTGATATCGCGTTACAACACCATGGTACGAGTCTCCTGAAATTTTTCCTTTATAAAGCGAAGGAAGAGGGCAAAGTAATTGAGGAGGCGAAGTTCCGTTATCCTGGACCGAAGCCACAAACGAAAGAAGCCGCAGTTATTAGTGTAGCGGACAGTGTGGAAGCGGCAGTTCGTTCGATGAAAGAACCAAATGCTGAGAAAATTCACAAGCTCGTGCGTGCCATTATTGACGATCGTGTACAAGATCATCAGTTTGATGAATGCGATATTTCAATAAAAGAGTTAAAATGTATAGAGCAAATACTTTGTGAGACGCTGAATGGGATTTTCCATTCACGTATAGAATATCCAAAGGCAGATAAGTAGGAGGCACGAATGATTTTAACGATTGATTTTACAGATGAAACAAATGAAGTAACAGCACAACACAAGGAGCTTGTAGAAAAGCTTTTACAACATGCTGCGAAAGTGGAGAATATTGAACCGGAAACAGAAGTATCCGTAACCTTTGTAACGAACGAAGCTATTCGAGAAATTAACCGAGACTATCGCGGGAAGGACCAACCAACAGATGTGATATCGTTCGCTTTAGAGGAATTAGGCGAGGGAGAAATGGAAGTAACATTTGAAGGGATGCCACGTATTTTAGGTGATATTATCATTTCAACGGATCGTACAAAGGAGCAAGCTGAGGAATATGGACATTCGTTTGAGCGTGAATTAGGCTTTTTAGCTGTCCATGGCTTCTTGCATTTACTAGGTTATGACCATATGGTGCCTGAAGATGAAAAGGTGATGTTCGGCAAGCAAGAGGAGATTTTACAATCTTACGGCTTAGGACGTGACTAAATGGATTTCCGCAAATATGTTCGTTCGTTTGGATATGCTTTTGAAGGGATATTAACAGCATGGAAAGAACAAAACTTTCGATCCCACTTGCTTAGTGCGGTCATCGTTTTAATTGCTGGTTTTTTCACAGGTTTATCGCGAGTAGAATGGTTTATTGTGCTATTATTAATAGCACTGATGTTTGCGCTTGAAATGGTGAATACCGCAATCGAACGAGTTGTAGACTTAGCGTCAACAGAACTTCACCCGCTCGCCAAGCAAGCAAAAGATATTGCAGCGGGTGCGGTACTTGTATTTGCGGTATTCAGTGCTATAATCGGTTTACTAATCTTTATACCGAAATGGTTTTAGTTTGATGTTAGCGGAAGTCTTTCACTTCAATCAGCGAGGATTTACTTGTCATTCATACTTGTAGGTTACACTCTGACTGAATCAAGTAATTCATCGAATGTCACAGATATTGCAGAGAAGCTTTTCGAGCTAGTGTGCAAAGATCTAGACAATATATTGATTGATATGAATAGTGAACAAGGCAGTTGAACGCCCGGTCAATCGGGCATGTTTGAATTTTATGAAGAGGAGAATTGGCATAGATGAAAATAGATATGCAAGCATTACTTGAAGAGTCAAAAAAAGCACGTGAAAAGGCGTACGTTCCTTATTCGAAATTTAAAGTGGGTGCGGCACTTTTAACAAAAAGCGGAGAAGTTATCCACGGCTGTAATATTGAAAATGCGGGCTATAGTATGACCAATTGTGCAGAGCGTACGGCGTTTTTTAAAGCAGTTTCAGAAGGTGTCTATGATTTTGAGGCAATTGCCATCGTAGCCGATACAAACGGACCTTGTGCGCCTTGTGGTGCTTGCCGTCAAGTGATGGTAGAATTTTGTGCACCATCTATGCCGGTCTATTTAACAAATTTAAAAGGTGATGTCACGGTAACGTCAGTTGGCGAGTTACTACCGTTTGCATTTACAACGGAGGATTTAGAGAATGCTGGAAAATAATACTGGCTATAAGTCAGGCTTTATCTCAATTATTGGACGACCAAATGTCGGGAAGTCAACATTTTTAAACAGGGTCATTGGTCAAAAAATTGCCATTATGAGCGATAAGCCACAAACAACACGAAACAAAGTACAAGGCGTACTAACAACAGATGATAGCCAAATGATTTTTATTGATACACCAGGTATCCATAAACCAAAACATAAATTAGGCGATTTCATGTTAAAAGTATCGAAAAATACATTGCGTGAAGTGGACGTTATTATGTTTATGGTGAACGCTGAGCAAAAGCTTGGCAAAGGCGACGAGTTTATTTTAGAAATGCTCGAAGGGAATCCAACACCTGTATTTTTAGTCATTAATAAAATCGACCAAATTCACCCAGATGAATTAATGGGTATTATTGAGAGCTATAAGGAACGTTACGACTTTGCAGAAATTGTGCCGATTTCAGCACTTCAAGGGAATAACGTTGAAAACTTACTGGCAACATTAACAAAATATTTACCTGAAGGTCCACAATATTATCCTGCCGATCAAGTAACAGACCACCCCGAGCGTTTTATTATTTCAGAATTAATTCGTGAGAAAGTATTACATTTAACGCGTGAGGAAATACCACATTCTATCGCTGTCGTGATTGATAAAATTCGTCGTGATGAAGAAAATGAGGGTAAAATCCGGGTAGCGGCAACAATTATAGTGGAACGTGATTCTCAAAAAGGTATCGTGATAGGGAAACGAGGAGCACTACTGAAAGAAGTAGGCATTCGCGCTCGTAAAGATATCGAAATGCTACTTGGCTCTAAAGTCTATTTAGAACTATGGGTAAAAGTGCAAAAAGATTGGCGCAATAAATCGACACATCTTCGTGATTTCGGTTTCCGCGATGACGAATATTAATAGATATTTTCATTCTATAGAAATTTAAACATTAGCAGAATCAAAGAATGACCCGTCGTCTGCTACAAATTTTTTCAAGTAGCATCGAAAAAATCTCCGACGCCGTGACGGCGAGTAGTCATTTCTTTCGATTCACAGTTAATAGTCAACACGGGGCTGTCCAAATATTATTTGGAGAGCTCTATTTTCTTGAAAAAATGGGCAGAAAAGGAGGGGAAATGAATGCTTTATAAATGGGAAGGCATTGTGTTAAAAGTTCGTGCGTATGGTGAATCGAATAAAATTGTCACATTACTAACGAGAGAAGCGGGTAAGGTAGCAACGATGGCACGAGGTGCAAAAAAGCCTTCAAGTAGATTATCTGCGGTAACACAGCCCTTTACATACGGCATGTTTATGGTGCAGCATCATACAGGGATGGGCACATTGCAACAAGGGGAGCACCTAAACTCAATGCGTCATATACGCGAAGATATTATCGCTACTGCCTATGCGAGCTATATTATGGAATTAGTCGAACGCGTTGTGGAAGAGGGCAAAGCGGAGCCTTTTGCTTTTGAAGTATTACTGCAAGCACTACAAGCGATAGAAGATGGCTATGATCCGGAAGCGATCACTCTTTTTGTAGAGTGGAAGATGCTTCCTTATACAGGCGTACAACCAATATTGCATGCTTGTGCTGCATGTGGAGCGGTCGATGGTGAATTTGCCTTTTCCTTTGCACAAGGCGGCTTTTTATGCCACCGCTGCTATCAGCACGACCCCTATATTATTCGCTTAACACCAACACAGCTAAAGCTAATTCGCATGTTCTATACTGTCCCAATCGACCAAATTGGTAAACTAGAATTGAAAAAAGAAACTAAATATTTTATTAAAAAAATTATTACAACGATTTATGAAGAACAAACCGGAATCCGTTTTAAAACAAAGAAATTTATAGAGCAATTAGAAAGAACACCAGAATTACAGTTAAGAGCTAATCCAGAGAAAACAGAAATGCCAGAGGACAACTAATGTTCGTCCGCTGGCATTTTCTATTAGCAATTAATTTTCATCCGTATCATCATATAAATCGTAATAAGTAGCCCACTTACCTGCAATTTTCATAAATTCAACATATAAATATGTTGTTTGTCCATTTTTGCCAGTTACGTGTAATACGGCATTGCCTTCAGCTAATGGCGTTACGTGTAATGTATTGCCTTCGATTACTGCTTTGACCGGCACTTGGTGTGTAGGGTCAGAGCTATCGTCTAAATTTTCTAATGCAACTTGCACAGGTTCAAATGATAAATAATCACTTGTAAATGTAAGTTGATCTGTAATTTCGTAAAGATCGATACTACGTACAAAATCATACATATAGACATCAGCTGCCATTTCTTGTTGTTGTGTACCTTTGGTAAACGTTAATAAGTATTGGCCATCTTTAAAGATCGATAAAGTTGCTGCATTATCTGTTGATTCAAATGCATAGTCAGCAGAAGATAATGCTTGTCCATCAGCTGTTTGAATACTCACTTCAGTTGGTGTAAATGGTAAATCTGTTTCGTTTAAGTTAAGTGGAAGATTTTCTGCATAATCAGCTTCATTCACTTCTTCAAGTGTTGTTTGTAATTTACCATCTACAGATTTGACATGAACTAAGAAAAAGATATCCGTAAACTCTTCCGTATCTTCGTTAAAACCAGTAATGACTAATTTACCAGTACCTTCTTTTAAAGGTTTAATAGTAACGGAATCAGTGATTTCCATTTCGTCATCCCAAGTGAAAATATCCTCTGCAGGTTCAATGCCACCATATGATGCAAAAATATAATCTTGGTTATAATGATTTGCAAAGATGGTTACGTTATTTTGAGTGTTTTCAGCACGCACAACAAAAGAGGCAAGTTGTGAACGTTTCACGTAGCTTTGGGGTCTGAAGGTAGTCGGCGTTGTGCCTTTTGTAATGTTATTAGCAAACAATGTTTGAATATATGGCTCGTATTCACTACCGGCTACTACATCAGTAAAAGGAATGTCGACATCATCTGTAATAGTTAAATCGAATCCTTTCACAATCATTTTAGATAGTTGTCCACGTGTAATTTGTTTTGTTGGATTAAAGTAACCATTAGAACCTCGGATAATACCTGCTTCTGCTAGTGCAGCGATGGCACCATAGTTTTCGCTAGTAGGCGAAATATCCTTAAAGTGAGGGTTTTTTACATGAACCGTATCAAGATGTAAAATACCTGCTAAAATTTTTGCAGCTTGTGTACGAGTAATAAAATTGGCTGGCTTGAACGTGCCATCAGGATAGCCAGAAATAATACCGCGCTCGGCTAAGTTAACAATTGCTTTTCCTTCCTCTGTAGATGGATTAATATCGGGGAATGAAGTTGCTGCATGGGCTGGGGGTGCGATGACAATCGCGCTCGTTGCGATTGTTGCGGCCATAACCATTTGATAAAAACGATGTGATTTCAAATTATTTCCTCCAAAGAATAGATATACATTTTATAGCTTGCTTTTTATTAGTAAAGATTCCTTCCTATGTACAGTTTCAAGCTTCCGGACGATTGATTGTGAATGGGTTGGTATTACTATGTATTGTTAAAAAAATGCATTTTAACATAAAAGATTAACTATAATAATATATTTATATCAAATTGTTGAAGGTGAGAATAGAGGGAATTTTATCCACTATAATATGGAAATTAGTTTAAACTAATAGGAAAAAGCAATTTTACTAGGAAAAAATGAGCAGAAGAATGTCTAATAAAGGAATAATCGATAAATTTTTTATTTTTTTTAGAAAGAAGTGATTATAGCGAAAATATAATTATTTCTTGTAAATATAGATGGCTTATTTAATGAAATTAAGTAAAAAGGCTTATTTTTTGCTGCATTTTCCATCTTAGCGAGGACTACGACGTGAATCTAAAGAATTATTACGGAATAAGTTTTTAATATATTCATAGTAGTAACTAATCATTCTATTTCAATGAACTAGTTGAAAAGGCATTTTAACCTATGATATTGTAAAGATACAGGAAAATATAAATAGCTATATTTGTATAAATATACAAAATAAATTGATTTTAACGTTCGTCATTGAAACCGTATTTATAATAGCCAAGCCTCTATTCAGCTAAACGTCAACATAGTACGTTATAAGATTAATGCAGTCCTATGAAAAAGGGAGGGAGGTCACATTATGCTGTAACTATGCGTGTGTGGCTGAAAAAATGCTAAAAAAAGTGACATTAAGTATTGAAGAAGTAGAAGCCAATGATATAGTAGCCGAAGATATTTTTTTCGAATATCGCTTATTAGCTAAAAAAGATTTAGTTTTAACCGAAAGAATTATCGCATTACTTAAATTGAGAAAAGTAGAGGAATTATCAGTTTATATACCATCAGATTCAGTAAGAATTGTCCATGATTTAAGTATGCTGCGCGCACAGGAATTTGAAGATGTGTTTGCGCCGCTTTTGGAGCAACAAAAAGAAGTAGATGAATATAAAGAAGCAATTAACAATCTGTTTATGACAACGTTAGAAAATGTAGTCCATGAATTACGCTATGGTCAAATTTTAAAGAGCATGCAGGATACGGCATATGTCAAAGGCGTGTTTCACCGAATTTTAGAGGAGAAGCATCGCTATGATTTGCTCATCCAGTTAAGAGATTGGGATGAATACTCTTTTGTCCATTCGTTTGATGTGTTTGTGCTTGGGACAATTTTTGCACGGCAGTTAGGTTTAACAAATATAGAGATGCTAGCACGTGGTTATTTATTTCACGATATCGGTAAATTATATATACCACAGGAAATATTAAGCTTAAAAAGAAAGCTGTCTGAAGAAGAATTTGAAATTGTTAAAACGCATACGACAAAGGGCTTTGAGCTCCTTCGGGAAAATGGAGAAGCAGATATTGCCTATTTAGCGCGTGATCACCATGAACGTTTTGCAGGCAAAGGATATCCGAATAAACTTTGTGCAGATGATATGAGTGATGGCGTGCAGCTTTTACAAATTATTGATGTCTATTCGGCAATGACTTCAAAGCGGGTCTATCATTCTGGGTATAATGCAACGGATGCTTTAGCTGTTTTATATCGTGATCGGCATTTATATAACGAACAGTTTATGCATAAATTTGTTGAATGTCTTGGGATTTATCCTGTCAATTCCATTGTATTATTATCTGATAATCGTAGTGCACAAGTAGAGCTAGTTTATGATTTATTTCCAACGTTACCGAAAGTAAAATTACTAGATGAACAAACGTCAATGAATTTACCGCTAAATTATAGTGTAAAGATTGTCAAAATGATTGATTATCGTGCAAATAGCTTTGAAGAAATATTTAATTTATTTATCGAACAGTTAATACGGAATGATGAACAAACATTAAAAATACATTTTAATCGATTAATTGACCATTTACATCCGAAAGAAATTGTTTTAAAAATATTTCTACCGGCTTATCGTATTTTACGGCTACTCACACGAGAAATTCAAACAGATATGAAGAAATATAAAAATTCCATCCATATTTTAAAGCAACTTTTAGAAGAGCAATTAAATGTGCTATACATGGATTATCAGCATGAGCAAACCACTATTTTAGTGGTGGAAACCTCTATGCGTGAGAATTTTTTCATCAAACTTGTTCAGAGTATTTTGTATATTGATAAGATTGTGCCGTGCTTTATCAATCCTGGCAATGAGCATCATATTACGCAGTTGATGGAGCATTGTGGGGTCAATGTAGCTTATTTTATTGTGGAAGATTTAACGACAGAAAAACGAGTTCGCCCAAAACGTGAAGGCACATTTCTTTATTACTCTTTAAGTGACATTGAAGAATTGTTAGTAAATTTAGTTGGTCAGAATATGAAAAAGTTTTTATTTGAAGAAAAAATGCAGGACCGTTTGTTTGTATCATTAAAGGCATAGCGCAATCATTTATCACGCAACCAAATCAAAACTTGATTTGGTTTTTTATTTTTGCCTACCTATAAAAGAGGAATTAATGGTTAATTATTGAAATGAAATAATAGACATAAAATTAGGTGGAGGGGAAGTAAACGTGGAAACTGCTAGTTTGATTGAATTGGATGAACACAATATTTCCGATAGCGGGTGTTTTTGTCAACGCAGTAATGCGAATGCCCCAGGATACATAAATAAAAATAAATGGCTACTTGAAAGATTTCACGAAGGTTTAAAATATGTGAAAATAATGCATGGCAATAAACAAGCAGGATTTATTGAATATATACCAATCGAATATTCTTCCAGAGTTGTTTACGGAGAAAACTATATGGTCATTCATTGTTTGTGGGTCAGTATGACGGGAAAAGGCTATGCCTCTCAATTGATTAATAGCTGTCTACAAGATGCGAAGGAACAAAAGAAGGCTGGGGTAATTGTTATTACAAACCCAGATACCTCTTGGACCCCGAGTAAGCATATTTTTTTGAAGCACCATTTTAAAGAAATTGCCCTTGCACCATATGGATTTGAATTGCTAGTTTGTAAATTTGAAAATGCCCCTGATCCTTTCTTTCCAACTGATTGGGATGAGCGACTATCAGCCTTTCAAGAGTTAACAATATTTCGTACACCACAATGTCCATTTTTAGATATTGCCACCGACAATGTTGTAGAAGGTGCAAAAACATTGGGTATTCATGCAAAGATGATAGATTTGCAAAATAGAGCCCAATTGTTAAAGCTTTCTCCAACTCCTTACGGTGTTTATGGAGTCGTTTATAAAGGTCAATTATTAGCCTTCCATAGACTGACCGTCCATTCTGCGATAAAGCGTTTAAAAGCGTTCACAGTCTAGCCAGTGATTAGCGGGCATTTTCTGTCGGTTAGCCATTGAAGGTGCCAGGCACTCATACAATTTCTTTGCTAGCCATGTATTTTATGGCATGCCAAGTAAAAAATTCGCGTAGTATCCTGCGCGGTAAGCAACTGTCCTAATAGAAAACAACGTTTACAGCAAAAAAGTGTTAGCTTGACTTTGGTCAAGCTAACACTTTTTCTCTTTTGTCATAGCTGTATAGCTTATGGCAAATTTATTGAATTAAAATTGAAGATGCTTTTCAATATACGCTTTAACATCCGCGATCGGCATACGAACTTGTTCCATTGAATCACGGTGACGAACAGTTACTTGACCATCTTCTTTTGAATCGAAATCGTATGTGATACAGAATGGTGTACCGATTTCATCTTGACGACGGTAGCGTTTACCGATTGATTGAGATTCATCAAAATCAACTGGGAATGATTTGCGTAGCGCTGACCATACATCTGTAGCCTCATCTGATAACTTTTTAGAAAGTGGAAGAACGGCTGCTTTAAATGGTGCTAAAGCAGGGTGGAAACGTAATACTGTACGTTTGTCATCACCTTCTAGCTCCTCTTCATCATAGGCATCACATAAAAATGCTAATGTCACACGGTCAGCACCTAAAGATGGCTCGATACAATATGGCACATAGCGCTCATTTGTGACAGGATCAATATAAGTGAAATCTTCACCTGAATGCTCCATATGTTGTTTTAAGTCGTAGTCTGTACGATCAGCTACACCCCAAAGTTCGCCCCAACCGAATGGGAATTTAAATTCAATATCCGTAGTGGCATTAGAATAATGCGATAATTCGTCTTCCTCATGGTCACGTAGTCGCATTGAATCTTCTTTCATACCTAAGTTCAGTAACCAATTTTTGCAGAATTCTTTCCAATATGCATGCCATTCAAGATCTTCACCTGGCTTACAGAAGAATTCAAGCTCCATTTGTTCAAATTCACGTGTACGGAATGTGAAGTTACCTGGTGTAATTTCGTTTCGGAAAGACTTACCGATTTGGGCAATACCAAATGGTGTACGTTTACGCATAGAGCGTTGGACGTTTTTAAAGTTGACGAAAATACCTTGTGCTGTTTCTGGACGAAGGTAAATTTCGTTTGTTGAAGATTCTGTTACACCTTGGAACGTTTTAAACATTAAATTGAATTGACGAATATCAGTGAAATCTGCTTTGCCACAATCAGGGCAAACGACATCGTATTTCACCATTGTTTCTTTCATTTGCTCAAATGTCATACCGTCGACAATGATTTCATCACCTTTTGCTAGTGCTGCATCTTCGATAATTTTATCTGCACGGTGACGGGCTTTACAAGCTTTACAGTCCACCATTGGGTCGTTGAAGTTACCAACGTGACCAGATGCTACCCACGCTTTAGGGTTCATAAGAATTGCCGCATCAATACCCACATTATGTTCTGATTCTTGAACAAATTTTTGCCACCAAGCTTTTTTAACGTTATTTTTTAACTCCACACCAAGTGGACCATAATCCCACGTGTTTGCTAAGCCTCCGTAGATTTCAGAACCAGGGAAGACAAAGCCTCGATGCTTTGCTAAAGATACAATTGTTTCCATTGATTTGTTAGCCATAAAAATAGCCTCCTTTGTAATTTTCCTTGCATAGTAATGAAAAGTAAGTGTTGATATGACGAGTTGAATACGAAACAAATCGTCATAAGCAGATGTTGCAGTTTTTTAATTTAGCCTGAGCTAAATTAAAAATAGCACCCGTCTCCGGGCACAAATAATGCCCAGGGACGAGTGCTAATACCCGCGGTTCCACCCTGATTGTTTTAAACGAATGTTTAAAACCTCTTTTCAAAAGTTAGCTCAAGGAGTGCCTTTTCTCTGCTACTATGTAGACTTTCACCATCTTCTACTCGCTAAAAAATTGAACAGATACTTTTTTCCTATCATCGCCTGTATAACGCAAGATTGCTCGAAAATACATTTAGAGCAAGCGTATGTGTCAATATTGTAGCATGTCATTCTTTTCTTCGCAATAACCATTAAAATAGTATATAATAATTGAGCATAAGTATAACACTATTAGATTTGAGGCGGTGAGTCCAATCGAACTCAACAAACGTCAGGAAGACATTTTACAAATTGTGAAAGAGAACGGCCCGATTACAGGGGAGCATATTGCAGAACGTCTCAATCTGACTAGAGCGACTTTAAGACCAGATTTAGCAATATTGACAATGGCTGGCTTTTTAGATGCTAGACCACGTGTTGGTTATTTCTATTCTGGGAAAAAAACTTCCGTAACATTAACGGATAGCATTAATAATTTAAAAGTAAAAGATTTTCACTCTGGACCTGTTGTGGTACCTGAAACAATGACGGTATATGATGCCATTTGTTTCATGTTTTCAGAGGATGTCGGAACCTTATTTGTTGTCGATAAGAACGAATTTTTGACAGGGGTTCTGTCTCGTAAAGATTTACTGCGTACAAGTATTGGCACGCAGGATTTAAATAAAATTCCTGTACATATTATTATGACACGCATGCCAAATATCTCGTACTGTGAACGATCAGATTCGTTAGTTGTTGCTGCAAATAAGCTAATAGAACGAGAAGTAGATTCCTTACCGGTAATCGAACCTCAAGAGGGTGGGTTAACGATTGTAGGTCGTTTAACAAAAACGACGATTACACGTGCCTTTCTATCGCTTGCGCAAAATGTCTAAAAGTTGAAGGGGAACAGCATGAAAAGACTACGTGTTTTTGTTGTATCTGATTCAGTTGGCGAAACTGGTGATCAAGTAGCCAAAGCGGTTATAAGCCAGTTCCGTCCAGGCTTGGAAAATACGATCATTCGGCGCTTTCCACATATTCAAACAGAAGAACTTATTCAAAAAATTATCAGTCTTGCTGCCAAACAAAAGGCATTTATTGTTTATACACTTGTTCGTCAAGACATGCGCGCATTAGTACATGACCTATGCGAAAAAGAAAAAGTTCATGCAGTTGATATATTAGGGCCAGCATTGAAGACGATGGCAACTTTTATGGAAGAAATACCACTAGAGACACCAGGCATAGTGCACCAACTCGATGATGATTACTTTAAAAAAATAGAGGCGATCGAATTTGCAGTAAAATACGATGATGGTAGAGATCCACGAGGTCTGTTACAAGCGGATATTGTCCTTGTAGGTGTATCGCGTACATCTAAAACGCCTCTCTCACAGTATTTAGCACATAAACGATATAAAGTGGCAAATGTCCCATTAGTTCCAGAAGTAGAGCCACCCGAAGAATTATTAAAAATCGATTCAAAAAAATGTTTTGGCTTAGTCATTTCACCTGATAAATTAAACTCGATACGAAAAGAAAGATTAATGACTTTAGGATTAAATGACGACGCCATTTATGCGCAACATGCGCGGATTTTAGAGGAGATACAACATTTTGAAAAAGTTGTAGAAAAAATCGGTTGCAAAGTAATTGATGTGACAAATAAAGCTGTTGAAGAAACAGCCAATGTCATTATTGAGTATTTGGCTAGGTAAATAAGTACCCAAATTTAGTAAACCACCTCGGGTTATTAGAGGCGGTTTTTTTGAGTCGCTTTTGAAAATAGTATAGATAAATACTAAAATTTGTTTTATAATAATAAAATTGTGGTAAAAATATTTATAAAGAGAAAAATCCTATTTTTTTGTCGAGAAATAAAGGATTTTTAAAACGGATATCGAATTGTGTTCTAGAACGTAAAATAAAGATGGTGATGAATTTGGCAGGGAAAATACCAGAAGAAGTGATTGAGCAGATTCGTACACAATCAGATATTGTGGATGTCATCAGCGAATACATGCAGCTGACAAAGCGTGGGCGCAATTGGTTTGGTCTCTGTCCTTTTCATGGAGAACAAACGCCATCTTTTTCTGTGTCAACAGATAAACAGATTTTTCACTGCTTTGGTTGTGGAGCAGGTGGTAATGCTATTACTTTCGTCATGGATATCGAAGGGATATCTTTCCCAGACGCCGTTGTAAAACTTGGAGAACGCGTTGGTGTACATCTAGATGTAGGTCCGAGTTTACCGGAGGCTACAACAAAGGTCTCGAAAGCGGAAGAAAGGATGAAAGAAGCGCATGCATTTGCAGCAGATTTTTTTCATCATTTACTGCTGAACACAGAAGACGGGGAAGAGCCTTTAAATTATTTGCTAGAAAGAGGATTTACGAGGGAACTTATCGAATCTAATAGCATTGGATGGTCTCTCCCAAGCTTTGATGCATTAACGATATTGCTTGAAAGAAAAGGTTATAACTTACAAGAAATCGCGGATAGTGGTCTAGTGATCAAACGTGAAGGGGAAGAACGCTATTTTGATCGTTTTCGAGGGCGTATTATGTTTCCGATTCGTGATGAGAACGGTAAAATTATTGCTTTCTCAGGACGAATCTTGTCATCGACTGGCGAAGAGGCAAAATATTTAAATAGTCCAGAATCACCAATTTTTCAAAAGAGTGAAGTGCTATATAACCTAGACAAGGCACGAACCTCTATCAGAAAAAATCGTCAAGTAGTGTTGATGGAAGGTTTTATGGATGTTTTGGCTGCAACTTCAGTTGGCGTAACAAATGCCGTTGCAACAATGGGAACCTCGCTGACGAATCAGCATATCACAAAGCTAAAACGCTTAGTAGAGCAAGTTACGATTTGCTATGACGGTGATAATGCTGGGTTTGATGCGGCGAAAAGAGCGGCACAGTTACTACAAGCGGAGCGCATGAAAGTGAATATTGCGGTGATACCAGATAAACAAGATCCTGATGAGTATATTCAAAGTCTAGGTGGACAGGCTTTTAAGGAACAGATTTTGGAAAAACCACATACGTATATTGCTTTTATGATGATGCATGCTAGACGAAATAAGAATTTTCAGTTTGAAAATGATACGCTTCAATATATTCAAGAAGTGCTCGAACAATTAGTAGGTAGTTCCTCACCGATTGAGCGAGATTTGTATATCCGACAGCTATCGAATGAAACAACGATTTCAGAAGAAGCAATTTATGCCCAATTCCGTAAACTAGAGGCAAATCAAGTACGTTCTGCGAAAGTGGAGATGCCAACCCCACCTTCGATTTCGATGCCAGTCACGCAGCAACAAAAGCCTATGGACGCAGCTGAACGTGCCGAACGTTTATTACTGGCCCATATGCTTCATAATATAGATGTAGTGGACAGGGTATTACGTAGTGAGCAAAAAGAGCCTTTTGTACGAGATGCTTATATGGCTGTTTTTGTTCGATTGGTAGGATTTTATGAAGAATATGGACATCCAGATTATCAGCGTTTTGTAGAAATTCTAGATGACGCTGAGTTACGCAAAATTGTGATGGAAGCTGCTTTAGTAGAACGTGACCCTGACCAAGCTGAGTCAGAAGTTACCGATTCTATCCGACAGCTTCAAAAATATAGAATTGAACAAGAAATACATCAAAAGATGCATGAGTCAAAGGAAGCGGAGAAGATGCACGAGTATGCACGTGCTCTTGAAATCGCCCAACAGATTATTCATTTAAGAAAATCGTTATCGGCGATTTAACCCGATTCGGTTGTTTAGAAGGAGGAAGGTTTATGGCGGACAAGTCTGAACGTTCAAAAGAGGTAGAAGTAGAAATTACATTAGATGAAGCAAAAAAATTACTACAAGAAAAGGCGAAAACAGAAGGTGAAATTTCGATGAAGGAAATTTCAGAGAAATTATTGCCTTATGAATTGGAAAATGAAGAAGTTTTCCATTTCGCTGAAGATCTTGAAAAAAATAAAGACATTCAAATTATCGGCAAAGAAGAATTTGAAGAAGAAAGCTTAATGAAAGAAGAAGCAAATGAAGAAACGTTCGATTTAAATGATTTAAGCGTACCACCAGGCGTAAAAATTAATGACCCTGTACGCATGTATTTAAAAGAAATTGGCCGTGTAGACTTACTTTCTGCAGAGCAAGAGATTGCTTTAGCGGAGCGCATCGAACAAGGTGATGAAGAAGCGCGTAAACGTTTAGCAGAAGCCAATTTACGTCTTGTAGTATCGATTGCAAAACGCTATGTTGGTCGTGGAATGTTATTCCTTGATTTAATTCAAGAAGGGAATATGGGTCTGATCAAGGCAGTGGAAAAATTCGACTACCGCAAAGGCTTTAAATTCTCAACTTATGCTACATGGTGGATTCGTCAAGCAATCACACGTGCCATTGCCGACCAAGCACGTACCATTCGTATCCCAGTGCACATGGTAGAAACAATTAATAAATTAATTCGTGTGCAACGTCAATTGCTACAAGATTTGGGTCGTGAGCCATCTCCTGAAGAAATCGGCGAGGAAATGGATTTAACACCTGAAAAAGTACGTGAAATTTTAAAAATTGCGCAAGAACCTGTATCTCTTGAAACGCCAATCGGTGAAGAAGACGATTCACACTTAGGGGACTTCATTGAGGACTCAGAGGCTCAATCTCCTTCTGATCATGCAGCCTATGAATTGTTAAAAGAACAGTTAGAAGACGTATTAGATACATTAACAGACCGTGAAGAAAATGTACTACGCTTACGTTTCGGTTTAGATGATGGTCGTACACGTACATTAGAAGAAGTAGGTAAAGTTTTTGGTGTAACACGTGAACGTATTCGTCAAATCGAAGCAAAAGCACTTCGTAAATTGCGCCACCCTTCACGCAGTAAACGTTTAAAAGATTTCTTAGAATAATAAAAGAAATGAGCACAAGCCCCGTCCATTTATTTGGCGGGGTTATTTCTTTGTAACGGAAATTCCGCTTCACTTTCACTATGTGTGCAAGCTAATATACCATCATGTTGCAAAAATAAATAATTTGAAAGGTTTAAAAGTTGGGATTTTGCGACTTTTTACAGATGTCCTTTCCTTAGTTGTGAGATAAAATTGTATTACAACCATTATTAAGCAATGTTTGGAGAATATACGATGACAAATCCACGGAAAAAAATTATCTTAAATGAGATATTGTTTTGGAAGCAAAACAAGCTGTTGCCAGAACACTACTGTGACTTTTTAGCGACTTTATATGCAGAAGGAAATGATATAGAGGAACTAGAGTCAGCAACTCATAAGCAGGCAGTATTGCCTTTAGAAAAAAGAAAAATGATGCTCTTCATTGTGGGATTATGTTTGGGTATAAGCGTGCTATTGTATTTTTATTTTATAGTCACTTCTTGGGTGCTATTGTTAACGGGCATAGTGGCAGTCGCTGCCATTACATTATTCATAATGGCTTTCCGAGTTGCGAGCAAAAATAACTTATTAGCGCCTATTTTGCATATTATGGCTGCTATTTTGTTATTTAGTTTATCGATTCGCCTGTATACTACATATTTTAATGGCAATAATATGGCGTTATTCGCCTTTATCGCTGCAAATTGTTGTGTTTGGCTAGTATCCGGTATAAAAATGAAACTACTTTATTTCACGATATCCGGTGTTTTAGGCTTGCTGGCACTAATTAGTTATTATTTGTATAATTTTATGTAAATCAAAATAGCCTCCTAGTACCAATTCGTGTGCATAGGAGGCTATTTTATTTTTCTAATATAGCAGTATGACTTTTTTAGAAAAGTATATTTTGTAGAAAACATGTGAAAAATCGCAGTAAAATACTATATTAAAATAATAGTATGACTTATTTAAGCAATTGTTATGACTATAATAGAGCATAAAAGTTCAAGTGAAAATGTAAGCAAACCATTTTTATTGTTTTTACGTATATGAATGGTCATAAAGTGGCAAAATAGTTGCAAGAAGCTTAATGATTTAAGTTTGGAAATGGTTATCCGTAAGTCCATATATTGGTTTTAACAAGTCTTGATTTATCCAATTTCTTCAGAAATGTCGAAAATGTTACAAACAAAGGAAAACTTAGCGAATGGGGCTTTTCGTTTCCTGATTAATGCAGTACAATATTAGATGTTGACTGATTCTATATTATAATAGAAGTAGATTTATTAATGAGGAGGGGAAACTTATGAAAAACAATCCAGTCGTTCCTTACATCTTGATTCTGGCATTTGGTATTGGTCTTATTTTCTTCATGTCTTTACAAGGCGCAGATAACAAGAAAGAAATTGCTGCTGAACACGAGGGTGGCGGCGCAACAACAGAAGCTAATGATGATGGTTCTGCATTAGTACAAACTTGTATCGGTTGTCACGGTGGTGACTTAACGGGTGGCGTTGGTCCAAACTTACACGGTTTAGATGAAGCGCATATCGTAGATGTGTTAACAAACGGTATTCCAGGCACACCTATGACACCAGGAATGAAAAATGAAGCGGAAGCAAAAGCAATCGCTGAGTACATTTCTTCTTTAGAATAGTTTTGAAAAGTAGCTGTACTAAAAGTGTTAATACGCTTTTAGTACAGCTTCTGTTATGATAATGGAGTTGCTCAAAATATGAGACAACTCCATTTGTTTTTTTGCGCAACATCATCCATACTAGAATGGACTCTATATATATAAGGTAGGCGGTTTAAAATGAACGCACAAAAATTATCAAAAAGATTAGAAACAGTAGCAAAATTCGTCCCAACAGGTGCAGTTGTAGCGGATATTGGTAGTGATCACGCTTATTTACCATGCTATTTAATTCACAAAGGGATTGCGACTAGCGCGGTAGCAGGAGAAGTTGTCAAAGGTCCTTTCGAATCAGCTGTAGGACAAGTGAAAAAAGAAGGTTTAACAGACAAAATTACCGTAAGATTAGCAGACGGTTTAGCTGCAGTAGAAGCGACAGATCATGTCGATACAGTGACGATTGCAGGTATGGGTGGCCCACTGATTGTGTCGATATTAGAGAAGCATCCACAAAGCTTACAAGGTGTCACACGTCTTATTTTACAGCCAAATATTCATGCAAAAGTCATTCGTGAATGGGCTTTAGCCAATAATTGGGCAATTCTTGATGAAGATATTTTAGAGGAAGATGACAAGATTTACGAAATTCTTGTTTTACAACGAGGGCCGATGGAGCTTACAACGTCTGATATTTTATTTGGCCCTAAGTTATTGCTACGTCAATCTCCAACATTTTTGAAGAAGTGGCAGCGTGAAAAAGAAAACTGGCAACGCGTGTTACAATCAATTGAAGGGGCGGAGCCAACACCTGAAATTGAGGAAAAAAGAGCTGAATTACAAGCGCTCATTCTTTTAGTGGAAGGAGTTTTATAGCATGAAAGCGGTCAATGGTCAGGAAATTATTCAATTATTTGAAACGTGGTCACCGAAGAAACTAGCATGTATGGAAAATGATCCAATTGGGCTTGCCATTGGTACATTAAATAAACCAGTCCGTAAAGTACTAGTGACATTAGATGTCAATGATGCCGTTGCAGATGAAGCGATTGCACAGGGCTGCGAGCTAATCATAGCGCATCATCCACCTATTTTCCGACGTCTGGCGAATATTCGTACGGACAATCCTGCGGGACAATTATATGAAAAGCTTATTAAACATGATATTGCTGTCTATGCCGCACATACCAATTTAGATGTGGCACAAGGTGGCGTCAATGATTTATTGGCGGATGCTTTGCTGCTTGAAGAACGCTCTATATTAGAAGAAACATATGCCGAAGATGTGCTAAAGCTAGCTGTGTTCGTACCAACTGCCAATGCAGATGCATTACGTGAGGCATTAGCACAGGCTGGAGCGGGTCGTATAGGCTCCTATGAAGCATGCAGCTATACAACAGTTGGAGAAGGGCGTTTCCGTGCATTAGAAGGGGCTAATCCACATGTGGGCGCAATAGGTGCATTACATGTTGAGCAAGAAGTGAAAGTGGAAGTCGTATTCCCATCCTCTATTAAAAATCGAGTGTTAAAAGCGATGTTACTTGCCCATCCATATGAGGAGCCGGCGTATGATGTTATACGTTTAGATCAGCAAACGAATCGCATGGGCTTAGGACGTGTTGGTTATTTACCAGCAGACATGACGTTACGAGATTTTGCTGAGTTTGTAAAAAAACAACTAGATGTGCCCGCTGTTCGTGTAGTTGGCGACTTGCAATCGAAAGTCAGAAAGATTGCACTAGTTGGGGGCGATGGCAATAAATATATTTATACGGCAAAACGTGCAGGTGCAGATGTGTTTTTAACAGGCGATATGTATTTCCACACGGCACAGGATGCACAAGCAATTGGTTTACAAATTGTAGACCCAGGTCATCATGTTGAAAAAGTGATGATTGCTGGTGTAGCCAAAAAAATGGCGGCGATGTGTGAGACAAAAAAATATGCCGTAGAATTTGTTCAATCTACGATACATACAGAGCCGTTTTTATTTGTTTAAGAAAGGGGTATCGGTGTGGCAAATGGGAGACCTACTGGCAATAATGCCGGCAAGTTATGGATGATGATCGGTTTACTCATTGTTGTGTTCGGTTTGGGTATGACGTTCATGACAAATACGATGAATGACAAAAAAATAGCTACCATCACAAAGCAATGCGAGGACGATGGAGGCAAAGCCATTGTCTCGAAAGAAAAGAATTTTTTATCTACGAACTACGCATTTGAATGTAAAAAATAGTAAGTGAATAAACGCAACTTTTAGAGGTAATTCCTTTAAAGGTTGCGTTTTTTGTTGTGTCTTAAAAAAGGAAAATCTCCTTGGCAATAAATATTTTAAATATATTGATTTTTCTATTATTTTATGCTATATAAAAAATGATTAAATGAGAATGAGAATCTATTGAGAATTTTAATTGAATGAAATTACATAATGTGTCTCTGGTGTCTCTGTTAAATTAATAGTTTTTGGAGGAGTATTTCTGTATGAAAAGAGGCGGTGAAGGTGAAATTCAAAAAGATTCCAGCACCATATGTTTATCTAATGCTAATATTTATTTCGTTACAATCATTAATAAGAGATTATAAAAGTCAGCCTATTTGGATAACGGTTTTTGCGATAATTAGCATTTTAGGATTTTCCGTATTCACCTATTTGGATAGAGATAAATTTTTCAAAAAGTAAAAAGCTCTATTAATACATTCTATTTTAAAAAATAATAAAGAGCTCAAATGAAAGGAGGTGAGCCATATGTTATCCAAAAAAACTGTGAGGGTGAAAATAGTCGTGTTAGCGTTGGTGGCATTATTGTTATTGCCATCTGTAAATGGGGTTTTGGCAGTGTCTCATCATGCTATTTATGATCCATTAACTGTTGCAACACAAAGTGATCCATTCAACCGCGGAGACGTTTCTCGTAAATGGCTAGCACCAGGACCAATCACACAATATCCAAATGAAGGTGGCACTTGGGAGTATGGATTTTGGAATGCTAAAGTTCGTTCATACTACACAGTGGATCGCTGTCATGGAAGCACAGTAGAGTTAAATGGTAATCGATCAAGATCAGCTGATACAGCACCAGGACAAAGATCCATTGCTGAACTTTGGGCGGTGCAGTACCCTACCCACGTTGATCGTTATTACTATCGGGTATGTGATTAATTCGATTAATTACTAAAGCTTCATACTTTAGAGGCTTGGAATGTCTTTAGCAGTAGGCTTTCCAAGCTTCTCAATTAAAGATTTAGGGGGAGTGGTTATGCTTAAAAGAGCAGTGCAACTGACATCTTTTATTTGTGTAATGATGCTGTCTCTGCTTATTTTTCAATATACGTCGCTTGTCCAACAGCGGCTGCCATTAGGCACTACAAATCAATTTGATTTAAATCTTGCTGAAACTACGATTGCGAAAGACAAATTGGTTTCGGACCTTAATCAACTAACAGATCAATATAAAGCAATCGTAGTAAAAACGTCTGTTGACCCAGAAAACTATGACAATAAAAAAGATATTATTTATTTTGGGACTGCTAAACCAGCATTTCATGGCTTGCTTATAGAGCACAATGAGATTAAATGGTTCGAATCTTCTTTAACAGGTGAATTGCTTTCCACTGCAGATATAGGCACCCGTTCGTTATCAGGCACCTATGCTTATAACGCCGGGAAAGATTTCCGAGAAGCACTTGAACATTGGGCGCAACAGCATCAAATTAGGATTTTATTTGTTCAAGAACCATCTATACTAACGATAGTTTATGCATACTTATTTCAAAATGGTACAGGGAATGCAGTGCTTGCTTCCTTGCTGTTATTAGTAACGACCATTATTACTTGGATATTTCAACATGCAAAAGCAAGGTCTATTCGATTATTAGGCGGTGTTAAAGCAGGGAGAATCCATGTGGAGGATACAACGACAATAGTATCTTTTATCATTGTCGGATTTTTGTTAGGTTTGTTTATATCATTAGGCTATGTAGGTGTCGTAAAGGACATTCGACAAATTCCATTGGTATTGAATCGTCTACTACTTTGTCTCGTGCTATTCTTATTTGTCGTTGGCATCATCACAGCATTGCTTTCGCTAATTGCTAGCCCAAAAGCTGCCCATATAGCGAGAAGACAAATTCCGTTGAAACGATTTTCTATAATGGGAAAGCTAAGTCAAGTTCTTGTTATGATTTTATCGCTCATTGTAATACCGACCATTATCACATCTATACTAATAACTAATCAACTGTCGAAGGAATATGCACTTTGGGATAAAATGCACAATGTCGTTCGGCTATCCATGTTTGACTTGGATTCATTAGAACAAGAGGCGACTCTGCCCGAGGTAGAAGCCTTTTTTTCTAAAATGCAAGCGGCTAAAAATTTAAGTCTTTCTTTCGTTATTGATAAAGCGATTTTTTTAGAGTCACATCGAATGGGTGGCTATGATCATATTATTATGACAGATCGGGCTTGGATTGATTTGCTAGAAATAGGCGTAGAAACAGAAGACAAGGGTGGGAAACTCATTACAAAGAATGTTAAAGATTTACCAGATGAATTGGCTTCGTTTTTAGAAGGGCAAATTCCGCTATGGACGAAACATAATGATGTTTATCCAGCGCAAGGGTTGAATTTTTACGAATATAAGGGAACGAAATTTCTTGCATTACCACCAAATGTTGGTTTAGCAGGGGAGACAGTACAAGCAGAAAATCCGTTAGTTATACTGATAGATGGTCAGCTAACAGACATTGTAAAAACGAAAGGGTTTTTAATATCTTTAGCTTCTAGTGGAAATATCGTTTTTTTTGATGAAAATCATTTACAAGCCGCTTTAGCTAACTCCGTTATGAAACCTTCTATCACGTCGATTAATGGGATAGCAGACGTTGCTTTGGAAACGGCTCAAAGGTTTAAACAACAATACGTTTACTATATTGTAGCGGGACTGCTCATTTTCGTAACAATGTTTTTGACTGCTGTATTGAATGGCAGACTATGGGCTGGCACGAATGGTAAACGTATTTTCACCTTGCATACCTTTGGTTACCCATACACATCGATTATTGGACCGGTTTTCAAGCGACAATTATTTATCATCATTCTAACAACAATTGTCGGTTCTATAATTGGTTATTTGGTACACCACGTGCAACTTAGCGTATTACTTTCATCTTCTTTACTTGTCGGAATTTTATATGGGATAGGAAGTTACCTTTCTTTTAAGAAATCCGTAAAACAAGCTTTTTATCGTACGAGTCATCGGTACAATTAAATGTACTAAAGGAGTAATGGATATGATTATTCATACAAAAAATATTGGCATTGAAATTAGTGGAAAAACAATTTTTTCTAATATTTCCTTAGAGATTAATCCGAATGAAATGATTGCCATTACTGGCCCTTCTGGTAGTGGCAAAACAACACTTTTAAATTGTCTAGGGCTTATTCAATCAGTCAATAGTGGGGATATTCTAATAGAAAATCAAAATGCTAGTAAATGGAAGGAGAAAGAAAAAACAAGTTTTTGGAAAGAAAAAGCGGCATTTATTTATCAAGACTATGGCATCATTGAAGATGAAAGCGTCCGTTATAATGTGACATTAAATAAGCGACAAGCGAAAACAAAGGTTGTTGACGAAATCCTACATACAGTTGGACTCGTTGGAAGAGGGCAAGATATGGCAGCTGTTTTATCGGGAGGAGAAAAACAGCGACTAGGCGTAGCACGTGCACTTTATAAGAAAGCTACTATTATCTTTGCGGATGAACCAACAGCCTCGCTAGATCAATCGAACAGAGAAATGATTATTAATCTATTAAAAACATGTAGTCAAAACGGTGCAAGTGTCATTATTGCGACCCACGATGAACGGCTCGTCCAAGTTTGTGATAGAAGTATCAATTTGCTTAAAATAGATCAATTGGGGGAAAACGGTTAGTCATCGGCCAAGGCTTTAGGTATGAAAAATTTACAATGACCACTATACAAAACGCTGCCTTAGTCTATACTTGAATTTATGAAATGCAAAAAGGGAGTGGCGACATGTTTATCCGATTAACAACAGAGCAACAAGAGCTTATCATCGCTGATATTCAACGCTTTTTCTATAATCAGCGTGATGAAGATATTTCTGAATTTGAAGCGGAAAGAGTGTTTGATTTTATTAAAGAGAATATCGCACCCTATATTTATAATGCAGCGATTTCTGATGCGAAATATGTGGTAGAAAGCCAATTATCTGCTCTTGACGAGGAGCTAGTTGCTTTAGAGCGGCCAATCAAACTGAAATAAAGAACAAAAGGAGAAACAATCGCCAACAGATTGTTTCTCTTTTTGATAAAAGAGAAAGCTGAATTATTTGACAATTAAAAGTAATATATGGTAATTTTATCTCGAATTGAAGATAAATAATCCCAAAGTAAAGGCACGCTATCAATCATTGATTTTTTATCTTGAGTTCAAATTTAAAGACAGTTTGATGAATAGAGTACTGTTGATCTGAACACCATGGGTAAGAGCGCAGATTTTTTGAAAATCTCCAAAGAAAGATGCAATTAGCAAAACAATATTTAGGGAAGCATAGGAGGAATAGTGATGTTGAAAATTGGGATTATTTTAGGTAGTACTCGTGAAGGGCGCGTAAGTCCGCAAGTTGGTCAATGGGTAAAAGAATTGGCAGAAAAACGCCGTGATGCTGAATATGAAATTATTGATATTGCTGAGTTTAAACTACCTCTTTTAGGCGAGCCAGGTGGCGATGCTTCTGGTGTTGCAGCATGGGCACAACGAATTGCTGCATGTGATGGTTTTGTCTTCATTGTGTCAGAATACAACCATTCCATTACAGGAGCATTAAAAAACGCTTTAGATTACTTACAGCAAGAATGGAACCATAAAGCAGCTGGTATCGTGTCATATGGTTCTGTAGGCGGTGCACGTGCGGCAGAACATTTACGTGGTATTCTTGGAGAACTATTAGTGGCAGACGTTCGTGCACATCCTGCCCTATCGTTATTTACAGATTTTGAAAATGGCAACGTGTTTAAACCAAAAGATGTGCAAGCCGATTCAGTAAACCAAATGTTAGATCAAGTTATTCCGTGGGCAACAGCATTAAAAACAATTCGCTAAATACAGCTAATAATAATTTGCATAAAGCGTACTGGTGAATTACCAGTATGCTTTTTTAGTTCCTGCTTTTTTAGTGCCAGGCACCGAAACAATTTTGAAAAAAAAGAAAATTTAGCATTGGTCACGCCAATACGTTATGCTAATATAGCTATATAACAATGGGGAATTCTTCCGTGAATTCGATGGTTATAATCTAATGACAAGGCGGGGAAATTATGAAAACAATAACTGTTCAGCATTATGATGCGTTTAGTACTATACCTAATAAGGGAAATCCAGCAGGTGTTGTAGTCGAAGGACATCAATATAGCGAAAATGAAATGCAACAGATAGCTAAGAAGGTCGGCTTCAATGAAACGGCTTTTGCTCTTAACTCTGATAAAGCAGATATACGTATTCGTTATTTTACACCAGGGCATGAAGTCGATTTATGTGGACATGCCACAATGGCGACGATTTATGCATTACAAACACAAGGACGACTAGGCAATAAAACAAGCATCACGATCGAAACAAAAGCGGGGGTATTACCCATTCGTTTGGAAGAAAAAGAAGATAAGCTATACATAACAATGCAGCATGCTACACCACAATTTGAAGATTTTAATGGTTCTAGAGCGGCACTGGCACAGTCAATTGGCTTAAACGAAGACGAACTGCATGCTGAGTTACCCATTGTTTACGGTAGCACAGGGCTATGGACATTATTAATACCTGTCCAAGATTTAGCCTCTTTTGAAAAAATGAGCCCTCAAACGGCGACATTTCCTTCTATATTAAAAGAAATGCCAACAGCCTCACTGCATCCATTCTGTTTACAAGCATTGGATGAGACAGCAGATATGCATGCGAGACATTTTTCATCCCCACACTCGGGAACGATTCAAGATATCGTTACAGGAACAGCTTCAGGTGTTATGGGGGCATATTATGCAAAGTATATTGACAGTGAAGGGACATACCCTAAAACACTAATCGTCGAACAAGGACAAGAGCTTGGAAAAGATGGACGTGTCCATGTCCACGTCAACAAAGTCGACAATAACTTGGACATTGCCATTACTGGAACAGCGGTTTATGTTAAGGATTTGAAAGTACAGATTTAAAAAGGTGCCAGGCACTCAAACAATTCTCACACAATTTAAACACAACGTAAAAGCAAAAGTGTGAGATTCGCTATAATGAATCTCACACTTTTTATCCCCGTTATTCTGTCAGCAAACCAATGCGTTGCAATTATTTTTGGATAATGTCGCACACTCTGCCAATTTGACCATCCGTTAAGCGAACTTTAATACCATGTGGATGGTGCGCAGAATTGGTTAAAATATCTTTCACCATTCCTCTCGTTTTAACACCTGTGCGCTGATCTTTTTTTAGAATAATGTTAACCTCTAAACCAGGATGAATATCTTTTCTATTTTGACCGTTCATACGTTACCTCACATTTATATAGAATGACTCAAATTATAGCATAAGCTTCGCTAGTTACGTAGTGCAAATAATGTTTGAAAAAGTGAAGCTAGTAAAGCCACGAATAAAGGATCATCCGACTGGAAGAGGTTATAGACTATTCCTTCCCGTACTATCCCATTTTCAACAAATTGGGCACTCGCAATTTTTTCATCATTGCAATATAAATAAGCCGTTGAAGTAAAATCTTGTTCAAAGCGAAAAACAAGACCATCCATTGTAAAGGAATAAGAAGACTCTAATAATTGCACAGTTTTTCGTTGAATAGGAATACTACTACCATCAGGCATGATGATTTGATGACTAATCCCTTTTGTCAGTAATGTTGAACGCACTTGAAAAAGTAGTTTTCCTTGTGGCGTCCTTGTTTCAAAGCGGTATGGTAGCGATTGTTGGACGGCTACTAATGTGGCTGCATTCAGAATTTTTCTGATGTTTGAACGCTGAACTTGTTGAAGAACACAGACAGCTTCATTGTCACTATTAACAATAGGGTATGTGGGAAGTCTTTCAGTTGCTTTTGGATATGTAAGTGTAAATATTGCCATATAATAACCTCCCATTTACTTACTATACGAGTAAGATTGACTGGAGGTTTCACTAATATTTGTGGACAATAGTTTATTTAAAATGGAGGTAAAATTAAATGGAATTTAAGAAAATTGTCAATCAGTTAACTGGGAGGAGTTTGATATGAAAACGGTACTGCAGGCATTATTTTGTTCGTTGTTCATACATTTAGTATATTTTTTTAGTATATATGGATGGCCCTATATGAAAATGACATTCGAAAAGGTGAAACTAGGGGGGAGCTATGTAGCTGAAAGTCATACCGATGTTACGTTCCTTTTTATAGGTTCCCCAGTCATAATTTTGGGCACCTCGTTTTTGGGGTTAGCATTCGTAAGTGGTGTTATCATTCTATTGACGAAAAAACTTCTGAAAAGGCGTGGTATGAAACTTTTAAATTAGAATAAAAATCTTAATAAAATCCTAGCTATTCTTTATTTGGTAGCAAAGGCTGTGTCTCCTGCGAAGAATGTACATAACGTGATTGTCCTTCGCGGAAAGAACCACCGTAGCAATCATCAACGGCATAGCAAAAAGTGTTAGATTGATAGCAGTCAATCTAACACTTTTTCGCTTTTGACCCAGCTTCATTTCAATTATGAGTTGGGTATCATTTTACCTGAAAGTGCACGTTTTTCTTGTTCAGGATCAAATTCTTTTTCCATTTTTGAAACGACTACTGTTGCAACACCATTACCAATTAAGTTCGTTACAGCGCGAGCTTCCGACATAAAGCGATCGACACCAATTAACAGGGCAATCCCTTCTACTGGAATCATCGGGAATGCAGCAAGTGTAGCGGCAAGTGTAATAAATCCTGAGCCAGTCACACCGGCAGCACCTTTCGAAGTTAACATTAAAATAGCAAGTAATGTAAGCTGATGCCAAATATCTAAATCGACCCCATAAGCTTGTGCGATAAAAATAGCCGCCATCGATAAATAGATGGAAGTACCGTCCAAGTTAAAAGAATAGCCTGTTGGGATAACAAGACCTACAACTTGTTTTGAACAGCCGTAATTTTCTAATTTGCGCATCATCGAAGGGAGCGCAGATTCAGAAGATGATGTACCGATAACAATGAAAATTTCATCTTTTATATATTTAATAAACTTAAAAATACTAAAGCCGAAGTAACGTGTGATCAAGCCAATAATAACAACGATAAAGATAAACATCGTAATATAAACCGATAACATTAAGAACCCTAAGTTGCCAAGTGATTTGATACCGAAGTTGCCAATGGTGTAACTCATGGCACCGAATGCACCAATCGGAGAAATTTTCATCACCATATTGACAATTTTAAAGAAAATATCTGCTACTTGCTCAAAAAATTTGATAACAGGTTTCGCTGGTTCACCAATTGAAGCTGCCGCTAAACCAAATAACACAGCAGAAAATAACACAGGCAATAATTCGCCATTTGCAAGGGCACCGACAACATTATCAGGGATAATTTGCATAATAAAGGCGCCGAACCCATGCTCAGCAGCTGCAGCTTGCTCTGTATATTGTGTAACATCCGCCGCATTCGCTGCATCTGTATTAAACCCTTTACCAGGCTGAATAATATTCACAATGAGTAAACCAATCGCAAGGGCGAACGTAGAAACAATTTCAAAATAAATTAATGCTTTACCACCAATTTTGCCGACCTTTTTCACATCACCCATACTACCAATGCCGATTACTACGGTTAAGAAAATAATAGGTGCAATGAGCATTTTAATTAATTTAATAAAAATATCCGCTAATATTTTTAAACTAGCACCGAACTCTGGAAAAGCAGCACCGACAATAATCCCGAGGACAATGGCAATGAGCACTTGTACCGTTAAGTTTTTAAAATTTATACGCATAATACTTCCCCCTAAAAAAATGTGAACTATGTGAACGCTTTCATGTGACCATCATAGCTGAAATTTTCCGACAATGGTTTTTATGGCCGTAAAGTTTCTATTGTTCATTTTGTTCATTTTTCCTTAGGATGGATGGGAAGTGAGATATATCAACGGTTTGAGGCTGTTTTATAGTAGATTAGAAAAAGGCGAAACTATTATAATACAAAGAAAAAAATCCCCACAAAAAGTGAGGATATAGTCAAAATGACCAAAAGTATTATGGCGCGATAATCTGTTGGATGTCAGCTAATAAGTGGGGCTGTTTGACATTCGCTCGGTAGAAGTCGTAGACAGGTGCAAGTTGTTCTTGCCAGCGTTGACGTTCTTTGTCAGTCATCGTATAAATGACAAAATCATCTTCTTGCTGCAGTTTCCGTAAATCATCAGCGTTTAGAAGAACTGCCTGCTTAAATTGCCATTCTGTTGTTTCTTTCATTGCTTCCATCAGCTGCTTTTGAATTTTGGGCGATAGCTGTTCCCAAAATTTTTCGTTCATTAAAACCGAATAACCTAAAATGCCATGATTGGTTACTGTCATATTTTTTTGTACTTTATAAAAACCTTTTGAATAAATATTAGATGCTGTATTTTCTTGTGCATCGATTGCATGGGTTTCTAAATCAGTAAATACTTCGCTAAAGGAAATCGGCACTGGCGTAGCACCGGCTAAGCTAAATTGCTTTTCAAGCGTTTTACTTGGCATTGTACGTATGCGTAAGCCTTGTAAATCTTCAAATGTATGAATAGGTTGCTCAGCGGTTAATTGTTTAAAGCCATTGTGCCAAAAGCCTAGGCCTTTTACATTAAAAGGCTGTAGCTCATCCAATAATTGCTCACCGATTGGTCCTGTAAGTACTTCATGCACTTCATCATCTGTATGAAAAAGATAAGGGAGGTCAAGCACTTGCCAATCAGGTACATAGGAAGTCATTTTAGAATAAGTAGGGATAATCATCTCCACTTTCCCATCTTGTAAAGCTTTAAATTCATTTTCATCGTTATATAACGATGCATTTGGATAAACATGCACTTTGACTTGGCCATTTGTTTTTTGCTCTACAAGTTCAGCAAATTTAGTTGCAGCTTGACCTTTCGGCGTGTTCTCAGCGACAACGTGACTCAAATGAATGGTGATTTGTGTGTCGAGTCCTGTTTGCTCATCATCATAGGGGAGCGTTGTCGAAAATAATAATCCTTGCTGTATACTAAAGACAATAGTTAAAATCAAAACGGTTGCGGCCGTTCCTATCATAAATTTTTTCATATAATACACCCATTTGATTCGTATTTTCACATGTTTTTGTTATTCTAACATAGGAAGTAAGCTAAAATATAGTAAGAGGGAGGCCATGATCTTGAAAATTCAAAAATTATCGATGCAGGGCAAAATCATGTCTCTTACTTTTTTTATCCTGTTGCTGTCTTTTAGTATCGGCGGGACGTTTTTGCTTGGCTATGTGATCAACGAGCAAAAAGAAAAGCTGGCACAACAGGCGTCACTTGTTGCAAAAACAGTATCACAATTACCAGAATTAAAAGATGCAATGGCCAATCGTAATTTTGCAGAAGCGACTCAACATATTAATCCGGTTGTGGAAGAAATTCGTGATATTAATGGCGCACAATATATCGTTGTGCTCGATATGAAGCGGCGTAAATATACTCACCCAAATGCACAGGAAATCGGCACTATTTCACAATCAGCTGACCTCAATGCCGCATTTTCTGAACATTATTATACATCGATTGCACATGGCGAACATGGCGATATGGTGCGTGCTTTTGTACCCATTATGAGTGATGGAGGACGTCAAATTGGCGTCGTTATTGTAGGCTATAGTGTATTAACTGTTAGCGAATTGCTCTTGTCTATCCAAAAAGAGCTTATCATTACAGTTATATTGTCATTGTTATTTAGTGCATGGGGTGCTCACACATTAGGACGCCATATGAAAAAACAAATGTTTGGCTTAGAGCCACACGAAATTGCAAAAATGTACGTCGAACGTACCGAAACATTTAACGCCATGCATGAAGGGATTATCGCCATTGATAATGATTTAACGATTACGATATTTAATGAAAAGGCTTGTGAAATATTAGGCGTAGCAGAACGACCGTCGGCATTAATCGGCAAGAAAATTTTTGAGGTGTTACCAGATACACGTTTGCCCGAGATATTAGCACTGGATCGTCCTATTTATAACCGTGAACTGTATATTAATGACCATAGTATTATGAGCAATCGTATTCCCATACAGGTCAATGGCGAAACAGTTGGTGCGGTAGCGATGTTTAAAGATCGGACAGAAGTGAAAAAACTAGCGGAGGAATTAACCGGCGTAAAGGCTTTTGTTCAGGCATTACGCGTGCAAACGCATGAGCATAAAAATAAATTGCATACCATCGCGGGTCTTTTGCAGCTTGGGCATCATGACCAAGCACTTTCTTACTTAACGCAAGTAAAAGAAGAGCATGATGAAATTACGAATTTTTTAAATGAGCGCATTAAAAATGAAAATATTTCGGGTTTATTACTTAGTAAAATTGCTCATGCAAAAGAACTTGGTATTACATTGGAAATAGATCGTGCGAGTCGTCTTACAACATTCCCGAAAAATTTAGACCATCATGACTTTGTCATCTTATTTGGCAATTTAATTGAAAATGCTTTTGATGCCTTAAAAGACAGTGCTGTCGACGATAAAATTGTTCATATTTCTGTAGACGAAGATGAGGACGTCTTAGCGATTTTAGTTACAGATAACGGCATCGGCATGACAGAAGCAGTACAGGCACATATTTTTGATAATGGCTATTCGACGAAAGAAAAAAAAGGTCGAGGTATAGGACTATATTTAATTAAAGAGATTGTACAAAAAGGACAGGGTGAAATTGAAGTAATGAGTGAACCGCAGAAAGGGACGAGCTTTTTATTAACATTTTATCATCCTTAGTGTGCAAATATTGTATGCGAGTGAAAGGGAGGCTTGGCAGTGACGCAAATAAATGTGTTATTAATAGAGGATGATCCGATGGTGCGGGAAGTAAACCGCCAATTTATTGAAAAAGTTGCTGGCTTTGCGGTAATTGGGCAAGCCTCAAATGGTGTGGATGGGATCAATAAAATTCGTACACTACAACCAGATTTAGTCTTTATGGATATTTTTATGCCAGAACAAGATGGGATCACAAGTTTAAGGAAAATTCGTGAACTGAACATAGCTGTCGATGTCATTACTGTAACAGCAGCGAATGATATGGAAACGGTCAAACAAGTGTTACATCTCGGTGTTTTTGATTATATTATGAAGCCATTTTCGTTTGAGCGAGTGCAAGGAACACTTGAAAACTACAAGCGATTTAAGCAACAAATACAAACGGAACGGGGACTAACACAAGGGGAGCTTGATCAGTTATTCCATTATCATAATGGCTATGAGAACACTGAGCCAGTACAGGAAGGGAAGTCCGAAAAAAGTTTACCAAAGGGCTTTAATCGGGCGACACTGGAGAAAGTAGTGTATTACTTGCAATCGGTAGATGGTGCATCTGCAGAAGATGTGGCAAGTGGCGTGGGGATTGCTCGCGTAACTGCCAGAAGATACTTAGATTATCTAGAAAAGCAACAGGAAATCACGATGGACGTCCATTACGGTGGCATCGGTCGCCCTATTAATTATTATTTTAGTAAATGATAATATGGTGCCAAATATGATGCCAGGCACTCACACAATTTAGAATGCATTCAGGGCTACGGCTTACACTATGCCCGCCGACAAGCGGAAGAGGAACTTTTCAATTTGGTGCCAGGCACTCACACAATTTAGAATGCATTCAGGACTACGGCTTACACTATACCCGCTGACAAGCGAAGTGGATGTTTCCGAAGGAGAAGCCATTATTATGCCAGTAGAAAACGCAAGCAGTAGGGGACAACATTGTGCACAGCAAAAAAGTGTTAGATTGATGAGTAGTCAATCTAACACTTTTTCTCTTTTATTAACCGACATCACCTTGGTCAGTTAACATTAGTAAGGCATAATTTTATCGACAGGCTTTGGCGTTTTAATTTTTGGTAAAATTTTATCCAGTGTAACTGTCCGCTGGATAGTATGCGTCGTTTCATCCTGTTCATCAAATTGCTCAAGGAATGAAATAACCTCTTTAACAATAGGTGTTGGTGTGGAGGCACCGGCAGTGACTGCAACGGTATTAATGCCTTTTAACCACTCAATTTTAAGCTCCGAAACGTCTGCAATCCGATAAGAAGGTGTACCGGCAATTTCTACAGATACTTGCGTTAAACGATTCGAGTTATTCGATTTAGGGTCGCCAACAACAATTAATAGATCAGCTTCCCCTGCTTGCTTCGCAACGGCTTCTTGACGCACTTGAGTCGCTAAACAAATTTCTTTATGAACTTCAATATGTGGGAATTTTTCTTTTAAACTATCCATTAAATGCGCAACGTCCCATTGACTCATCGTTGTTTGGTTCGTTACAAGCAATTTATCATTCGTTAAGTTTAATGCATCGATATCCGATGAAGATTGCACTAAATGCACATGGTCTGGAGCAACACCAATTGCCCCTTCTGGCTCAGGATGCCCCTTTTTACCGATATAAATAATATCATAGCCTTCAGCTGATTTTTCACGAATTAAATCGTGCGTTACTGTTACGTCAGGACATGTAGCATCAATGGATACTAGGCCTTTGCGTTTCGCAATTTCACGAATTTCAGGTGAAACACCATGCGCCGTGAAAATAACAGTGCCAGTTTCAACCTGTTCAATAATTTCTAAGCGATTATCACCGTCAAGTGTAATAATACCATCCTCTTCAAAGGCATCTGTAACATGTTTATTGTGCACAATCATCCCTAAAATGTAGATAGGTCTTGGTAATGTTTTATCAAGTGCGGCGTTACGTGCAATGACCATCGCATCCACAACACCGTAGCAATAGCCACGTGGATTAATTTTTAATACTTGCATGGTTGTGACTCCTTTCAAGCTTACCTACCTACATTATAACGGACAGGCACCTCGAATACAAAGAAACCTTCACTCCATAGGCGGCTGGAAAATTCGCGGCTTGGATGGAATGGGTTGTTTGGGAGTAGTCGATGCGCTTTGTTGGGATGCACGTCTACTTTTCGATGTACCCGCTCCTTTACTTGCAGCAGCCTCACTTGCAGCAGCAGCAGTACCAGCCGCCGCGCCAGCTGCCGCACCAGCTGCAGGAAGCCCAGAAAAACCTTTATACAGTTTTAAAAGGGAAGGAATATTTTTTACCATTGGCATTGCTTGCTGTATATAAGGGGTATACGTTTTGGCAGAATTAAACAGACTGTTTGCCTGCTGTAAAAATGAACCGATTTTAGAAGGCTCCTGTACGGGTGGTGTTGGCATTTGTCCTCCGAGCGCCCCCCTCATTCCACCGGGCATTTGAAAATTCCCTGGAATTCGTGGTTGAGGAAATCCTCCAGGCGGGTAAAAGGATTGTGGTGGCATCTGTGGAGGTGTTGGCATCCGCATTTGCATGGGCATTTGCGCAGGCATTTGCATGCCACCCGGATACATAGGGAATTGATAAGGTGGTCTAAATACCATAATGATCTCCTTTCATTGTATGCTTTTCATTGATGACATACCTGATTATAAATATGATATGCAGACCCTTATGTTAGCGTTCGACAAATGCTCATTACGGAACAATGGAAAGGGCTCTTAAAAGTCAAGAAAGAATGGATGATGGGGTAAAGAGAATAGTGAAAAATACACAAATGTATTGCATATTTAGCTAAAAAGAATTGTTATGACGGAGCATAAGAAATGTCTGTTGCCAAACCCTAGGTGAGGAAGCATTATTTTTAAAGAGGTAATTAATAAATGAAAGCATAGCTCCATAGAGTAGAAGCTATGCTTACTGATTTTTAGTGTATCGAAGTAGTTGTTATAGTTAAATGGTGTATTCAACAGTGTAGTTTGAACGTTCATTGTTCATCATCATGAACTCGTAGCATTCTATATCCCACACGAACATGAGTCTGAATATACTTTGGTTGGGATGGATTATCTTCTATTTTCTTTCGCAGAGTCGCCATAAATACACGCAGGCTTGGAACATCTGACTGGAGAGCATTTTGCCAAATTTCCTTCAATAAAAAATTATGTGTCAGAACTTTGCCAACATGCTTGGATAGCACAACTAATAGTTTATACTCAATAGGTGTCAAGTGCACTTCCACACCGTTAATAAACACAGTGTTTGCCATGTAATTGATTTCTAATTGTCCATTAACAAACAGTGCGGATTCAGCTTCTAGCTGATGGGCGCTACTCGTTCTTCGTAAGGCAACACGTATACGAGCAAGTAGCTCCTCCACGCTAAAAGGTTTTGTGACATAGTCATCTGCACCAGCATCTAATGCATGGATTTTATCGAGTTCTTCACTGCGGGCACTAACCACAATTATGGGGGTTTGGGTCCAACCGCGTATTTTATTAATAAAGTCTATCCCATCCATATCTGGTAAGCCTAAATCGAGGATAATGACATTAGGCTTCAACGAAATAGCTTTTTGCAATGCACTAGAACCATCTTGTGCAATATCGAATTCGTAGTGTTGAGTAGTGAGGGTCATTCTAATTAAATTGCCGATAGCTACATCATCTTCTACGACTAAAATCCGTGTACTCATTGATAGGGACAACTCCTTTTTTTAAAGTAAAACGAAAGATGGTTCCAGTAGGGTAGTTATTGGTAACTTCTAATTTACTATCATGTAGTTTTAAAATTGTTTGACATAATGCTAACCCTAAGCCTAAGCCCCTTCGACTATCGCTACGCTGGACTTTACCTGTTATAAAAGGCTCAAACAGTTTTTCTTTTAATGAATCGTCAATACCTGGTCCATTATCAGAGATACTAATGTCAACATAATCGTCTCGATCCGTTGCATTGAAAATGATGTTACTACCTGCAGGTGTATAGGTTAGGGCATTATCTATTATATTAATAATTACTTGAATCATCAGGCGTGCATCCATCAATGCCATAACTAATTCAGGCTCTACATGATAAGAAATATTATGTGTATTATCCCGTGGCGTAACATGAAGTAACGCCTCTTGAATAATATCCTCCACTAGCTCTAACTGCATCTCTAATGCAAATTGCCCATCTTCTAACATCGAAACTGCTAGTAAATTTTCCACCATCTGAACAAGCCATTTTGAGTTTTTATATATATCTTCGTATAATCGTGTTTTTTCAATGTCGGGAATTTGCGCTTTATTAGTTAGCAGAATATCGGCATTGCCTGAGATAGTTGTAAGCGGTGTTCGTAAATCATGAGAGATAGCACGTAAAAGATTAGCTCTCATTTGTTCTAGCTCGGCTTCTCGAGCAACTTGCTCATTTAAACTTTGCAAATACCATTTATCAAGAGCGAATGAAAAATCATTCATAATCGCATGTAAAATATCGCGCTCAAAGGCGGGGAGAGGTGTTTGCTTAGAAAGAGCAATACCTGCAATACCCTTTACACTTCCACTTGAAATAACAGGTAAATAGTAGCCGTTCGCGTCAGGAAAAATATCTGTTGATATGCCAGCAAAATGTTTATTATTAATTACCCAATGTATGACTCCTAATTCATTTGTATCTTTAAAGAGTGATGCTACTTTAGTATTCTCCATATTAGATAGACTTGTTGTTGGGAAAAAAGAAGAGTTGATGATTATTTTTTGTTCTATTTCAAAAAATTGCACAGGTCTCTCGACTAATTTAACAATTTGTGTCATGCCTTCCGTAATGATTTCTTCGATAGATTTGGCATGTTGTAGTTTGCGATTGGTTTCTAGTAAAACTTCCATCCGATAAGATTTCCGTACAGCAACGGTGGCCTGCTCTTTTATCTTCTTTGTTAAGCTACTTGTGATAATGCCAGAGAAAAACATAATTAGAAAAGTAATAGGATAGTCCTGATGATACGCTTCAAGCGAAAATCGGGGCTCAGTAAATAAAAAGTTGAATAAAAGTACAGCCACTACAGAGCTAATAATGTTCATCAGCCATCCGGACGACCATATCGCAAGGATTAACACATTAAGAATATAAATCGTAATAATATTGGATTCGCTGACGCCAATTGTAAAGAAAAATAAAGCTAACAAAGAGCCCAAGATAAACACGATGGCCATTTTTAATAAATCCAACCATTCAATTGTTAGTCGATTGCGAATGCCAGTAGGAAAATACAATCGTTCATTTTCTTGATCTGGAACAATATGAATCGTTAAATTCGGTGCGAATTCATTGAGACGGTCACTGATTTTCGCATGCGGCAGCCACCATTTCTTTTTAAAAGCAGTTCTACCAAGTACTAGCTTTGTCACCCCACTTAATTGTGCATAATTTGCTAGTGCAGCTGCGACATCATACTCTTGAACGATTACGACATGGCCACCAAGTTGCTCGGTCAATTTAATATGTTGTTGCAATCGTTCATCATTTGCTTCGTTAAAACTACTTTCTGGCACCTTTTGCACGTAAAGTGCAGTAAATTTGCCATGTAAAGCTTGAGCAAGTCTAGCGGCAGTGCGAATAACTTTGGCATTGGTTGGTGAGCTACTAATACCAACTAAAATATGTTCTTCAATTTGTTTCGTTTGCCTAATCGATTCACTTTCGTTTAGTTGTTTGAAATTAATTGTATCTGCAGTCCTACGTAGGGCAATTTCCCGAAGTGCAACTAAATTTTGTTTGCGAAAAAAGGAGGCTAATGCTTTTTCAGCTTGTTGTTTGTGATAGATTTTGCCTTCTTTGAAGCGTTGAATTAACTCATCGGGTTCAATATCCACAATTTTGATAAGTGCTGCTTGATCAATTAAATAATCTGGTACACGTTCTCGCACTTGTACGCCCGTAATTTCTTCTACCATATCATGCAGACTTTCGATATGTTGAATATTTACAGTTGTATATACATGAATACCTTTCGCAAGTAATTCCTCTACATCCCCAAACCGTTTTGTATGTCGCATATGCGGAACATTTGAATGTGCCAACTCATCAATAAGCACGATTTCCGGTTTCCGTTGCAATACTGCATCTATATCTAATTCTTGAAAATGTTTCCCTTTATAATGAATAATTTTAGTCGGTATTTGCTCAAGCCCGTCAAGTAATGCTAATGTCTCTGGGCGTGGATGTGGCTCTATATAGCCAATGACTACGTCTTTGCCAAGTTTTTTTGCTAGATGTGCAGCATCTAACATGGCATACGTTTTACCTACGCCAGCCGCATAACCGATAAAAATTTTGAGTCTCCCTACAGTTGTTTGCTCCTGATGAATCCTTTGTAAAAACTCTTCTGGAGTGGGGCGTTCATTTTCCATCATCCTTCACCTCATTTGTATTATAGCGTTATCGGACATTAAGAAAGTGTAAAGATTTAACCTCTTTATCATTTCTTAATACAAAACTCAATTTCCTAACACTACATTAATTTCAAAGTCAGTATGATGAAAACATCAAATGAGGGGAATGGTGATGTGAATTGATGGACTTTTATATGATTGGCTTATTATTCATTAGTTTCGCTTGTCTATATGCGTTAACGATGTGGTGCTACAAATTAGTCGAAGAATAGGGGAATGGCTATGGAAATTGTAATTGGAATTATACTTATCTTCCTTTTTGGATATTTAGGGTACGCCCTCTTATATCCAGAAAACTATTAATAGGATGCGGGAGGAATAGCGTATGTGGCAAATAGCCATTGTTTGTATTATTTATTTACCGCTTGTTATCCTAACAGGCCATTATCTTTTTCGTGTAACGATGCATAAAAGAACATGGCTCGATCCAGTGATGGATAAAATAGATCATGTCATTTATAAATTATGTGGCATACAGCCGATAGAAATGACCGGAAAACAATACGTGCTGTCGTTACTTATGTCGAATGCTATTATGGTGTTCATTGGATATATGCTGTTGCGCATGCAATCTTTTTTGTTGTTAAACCCAAATGATATTGGAAATTTGGAAGCAACGCTCTCCTTTAATACAATTATTTCGTTTATGACCAACACAAATCTGCAGCATTATAGTGGTGAATCTAGTTTAAGTTATTTGTCACAAATGCTCGTCATTATTTTTATGATGTTTACATCCGCAGCGACAGGCTATGCAGCATGTATGGCATTTTGTCGACGTTTAATTGCTAAAAGTGACACTTTGGGCAATTTCTATGTAGATTTTGTACGTGTTATTACACGTGTATTAATGCCAATTTCCATTGTGGTGGCCATTCTTTTAGTATGGCAAGGTACGCCTCAAACATTAAGTGCGAATAAAACTGTGCAAACAATTGAAGGAAAGATGCAAGACATCGCACTGGGTCCTATTGCTTCGCTTGAATCAATTAAACATGTTGGTACAAATGGAGGGGGTTTTAATGGAGCCAATTCGACGACGCCTTTTGAAAACCCTTCCGCTATATCCAACATCGTAGAAATGTTATCGATGATGATGCTACCTGGGGCTTGTGTTATAGCATTTGGCTTGATGGTTACTTATAGAAAAAAGAAGGCGATAGTTGGTAAGCAAGGGCTAGCAATCTTTAGTGCCATGAGTATGCTGTTGTTAATTGGGTTAATAACAGTGTACATAGCTGAACGTACGGGAAATCCACTTATCGGCGAGCTAGGTATTACACAGGAACTTGGCAGTATGGAAGGAAAAGAAATACGCTTTGGTATAGCACAATCGGCTCTTTTTACGGCTGTTACTACTGCCTTTACAACTGGCTCTGTCAATAATATGCACGATACTTTAACACCGCTTGGTGGACTTGTACCGATGTTTAACATGATGCTAAACGTTGTCTTCGGTGGTAAAGGCGTTGGTCTGATGAACATGATGATGTATGTGCTACTGACGATTTTTATAGCGTGTTTAATGATAGGCCGTACTCCTCAATTTTTAGGGAAGAAAATTGAGGAAAAGGAAATGAAACTTATAGCGCTATGTATTTTAATTCATCCGGCCATCATCCTGTTATTTTCGGGGCTTGCTGTTGCTACGACAGCTGGCGTGGCAGCTATAACAAATCCAGGTGCACATGGTTTATCGCAGGTGCTATATGAATTTGCTTCTGCTTCTGCCAACAATGGCTCCGGCTTTGAAGGATTAGCTGATAACTCGGCATTTTGGAATGTATCGACAGGGCTAGCGATGTTTTTTGGACGCTATTTAACGATCATACTTCAATTAGCAATTGCTTCGTTACTTGCTAAAAAAATGTTGTATAGCGATTCAATTGGAACATTGAAAACAGATACGCCGATGTTTACATTTTTGCTTGTTGGAATAGTATTGATGATTGGTGCATTGACATTCTTACCAGCATTGGCACTTGGTCCAATTACAGAGCATTTACAAATACATTCCTAATGAGGAGAGAAATAAATGGAGACTGTAAGAAAAAGTTTTATGTCGAGCGATATGATTAAGCAATCCATTATCGGTGCGTTGAAAAAATTTAATCCATTTTATATGATCAAAAATCCTGTCATGTTCGTTGTAGAGGTCGGATTTCTCTTTGTGTTATTGTTATCATTTTTCCCCAATTTGCTTGGGACTGGGGGAGGCGAGCATGAACGACTTTATAATGTGATTGTCGCTATTATTCTCTTTGTGACGATATTATTTGCTAACTTTGCAGAGTCTATAGCAGAAGGGAGAGGGAAGGCTCAAGTACAAACGTTAAAAAATACAAAAACAATTACACAGGCAAGAGTGCTTTTAGCGGATGGCTCAGAAATACTGAAACAGGCATATGAGTTGAAAAAGGGAGATGTTGTTTTAGTTCAAGCTGGAGAGGTCATTCCAAACGACGGTGAGGTAATTGAAGGAATTGCTACAGTCGATGAATCGGCCATTACGGGTGAGTCAGCACCTGTCGTAAAAGAACGAAGTGGTGACTTTTCATCTGTTACTGGTGGGACGACGGTCACAAGTGATTGGCTTATCATTGAAATTACTTCACTGCCAGGAGAGTCATTTATAGATAGAATGATTACCTTGATTGAAGGGGCAAGTCGAAAAAAAACACCCAATGAAATTGCGTTAAATACGTTGTTAGTAAGTTTAACAATAATATTCTTATTAGTTGTCGTGACATTATATCCTATGATGAATTATTTAAATGTGCACATCTCCATTGCCACATTAATAGCTCTGACAGTTTGTTTAATTCCAACTACAATCGGTGGCTTACTTTCTGCCATAGGTATTGCCGGAATGGACCGTGTGACACAGTTTAATGTCATTGCGATGTCGGGAAGAGCAGTGGAAGCCTGCGGTGACGTAGACACACTCATTTTAGATAAAACAGGAACAATCACTTATGGCAATCGCATGGCATCTGAGTTTTTACCTGTAAAGGGAGTGGCGCAACTAACATTGGTGCAAGTTGCATGGCTTAGTTCCTTAACCGATGACACGCCTGAAGGGAAATCTATAGTATCATTGGCAGCCGAGTTAGGTGTGGACACTACAGAGGAACAACTAATCATTAAAACAAGTGAGCATATGCCGTTTACTGCACAAACAAGGATGAGCGGATTAAATTTGAAGGATGGCACGATCATTCGAAAAGGAGCTTACGATACGATTAAGCAAGAAAGCATGGCTGCCGGGCATTCTATCCCTCAAAATTTGGAGCAGTTAGTCCATCAAGTATCTTCTGTAGGGGGGACGCCACTTGTTGTGTCGTTGAATCATACTATTTTAGGCGTCATTCATCTGAAAGATATTGTGAAATTCGGTTTGAAAGAACGCTTTGAACAGCTGCGGGCAATGGGCATAAAAACGATTATGTGTACAGGAGATAATCCACTAACAGCAGCAGCTATAGCTAAAGAATCCGGCGTGGATAGCTTTATTGCAGAAAGTAAGCCTGAGGACAAAATAAAGGTCATAAAAGATGAGCAGGCACTTGGAAAAGTTGTTGCAATGACAGGGGACGGAACGAATGATGCACCTGCTTTGGCGCAGGCAAATGTAGGTATTGCCATGAATTCAGGGACGAATGCAGCAAAAGAGGCTGCAAACATGGTAGATTTAGATTCAAATCCAACTAAAATAATAGAAGTTGTAGAAATTGGGAAACAATTATTAATGACGCGTGGCGCACTTACTACATTTAGTATTGCAAATGATGTTGCGAAATATTTTGCGATTATCCCTGCTATGCTGATGGGGGCAGTACCAGAAATGAGCTCGCTTAACATTATGCATCTCTCTTCACCGACAAGCGCCATCCTTTCTGCTTTAATTTTCAACGCGGTTATTATTCCGTTATTAATTCCTATAGCAATAAAGGGTGTCAAGTATAAGCCGATGAGTGCTTCGAAATTATTACAGAAAAACTTATGCATTTATGGACTAGGTGGTATTTTTGCCCCCTTTATTGGGATTAAGGTGATTGATTTACTAATAGACCCACTGTTATCCATGCTTGGGCTATAGGAGGGAACTGACATGAATAGATTTTGGGATAATGTAAAGCAGGCGTTTTTTGTATCCTTAACAATGTTTGTATTATGTGGTTTAATTTATCCTTTTACTGTGACCGGCATTGCACAAGGGCTATTTAACGAGCAGGCGAATGGAAGCATTGTTGAGTTGGATAGTAAAGCTGTTGGTTCAGAATTGTTAGGGCAAGCCTTTACATCGCCAGCCTTTTTATGGGGACGTGTTTCTTCTATTAATTATAATGTTTATGCAAAGGAAGATATTGTACCAAATGAACAGGGCACAACTGTCTATGGAGGCGTTAGCTCAGGAACCTTCAACTATGCACCCTCCAATCCAGAATTAATAAAACGAATAGAGGAAGATATTCAATCCTTTTTAAAGGCCAATCCAACCGTAAAAAGACAAGAGATTCCTGCTGATTTAATGACAGCCTCAGGGTCAGGTTTAGATCCGCATATTAGTGTGCAAGCAGCAAAAATTCAAATGAACCGAATTGCAAATGCAAGTGGGCTGTCAGTGAAGGAACTTGACGAAATAATAGCGGTTCATACCGAAGGACGCACACTCGGTGTTTTTGGAGAAGATAAAGTAAACGTTTTAATGGCGAATTTGGATATTTTTAAAAAGATGAAGCAGTATGAATAGGCATTTAAAGTGTTAATTAAAAAGGCAGATAGAGAGAAGTGCCTAGCACAATCTGCTCTATCTGCTTGTCAAAGGAGTGAAGCGGAGTTCTATCCTTGTGAGTTAACTAGAATTTTAATATGATTTTTCTCTTTCATTAATGCTTCAAAGCCTTCTGTGACAACGTCATCAAGTCCAATGCGCTTTGTTACAAGCTTGTCCGCAGGGAAATAACCTTTTGTCATCAACTCCATAACTGCAGGGAAAACATCTCGATAAGCGATGATTCCTTTGACAGTTCGCTCTGACAATACGATATGATTAGGTTGAATGGAAGCAGTTGATTCCCAAATAGAAATAATTATTGTTTCTCCTTCAAAAGTAGTATTTACATATTTTATTTTACCATGTGGAAAACTTTGGTTGGGTAAAAAAGATATAGAAAAGCCAAAAAGTCCATCCTATTTTTTCATTATTCACACTTTACATTTTTCATTGCATAAAACGCATAATTAAAGTAAGTTTGTTAAAGGTTAGCGTTGCATCGATGATAAAAACAAGAGAATATTGTAAATGCTTATGTTAATAGTAAGGAAACATACCTAAAAAGCCGAATCATGGTACAATGGGAAAGATGTAAGGAGGAACGAATTATGTCAAAATATACTGATTATAATTTTCAGCCATTTTTGCAGGACGCAATTGCAAAACTAGGCTTCACAGAACCAACACCAATACAAAAGGAAATTATTCCACTTATCCTAAAAGGGAAAAGTGCGATTGGTCAAGCACATACTGGGACAGGAAAAACGCATAGTTTCCTAATTCCAATCGTGCAACGCATTCAAGTTGACAAGCAAGAGGTACAAGCTGTTATTACTTCGCCAACACGAGAGCTTGCTCAACAAATTTTTGATGCGTTAAATCAATTAATAGAAGGAACAAACATTCAAGCGAAATTATTTATTGGGGGTACGGACAAACAACGCTCCATTGATAAGTTAAAAACGCAACCACAAATCGTTGTTGGTACACCAGGACGTATTCGTGACCTTGTTTCAGCTCAAGCGTTATTTGTGCATACGGCACCAATGTTAGTTGTGGACGAAGCGGACTTAGCGTTCGATATGGGCTTTATCGAAGAGATTGATGGCTTTGCTTCTCAAATGCCAGAAAAGCTTGAAATGTTCGTATTCTCTGCAACAATTCCAGAACGTCTACAGCCATTCTTAAAAAAATATATGGAAGCACCTGTGCACGTTCATATGAACGATAAACGTCCAGTGGCAGAAGGGATTGACTTTGTCCTTGTACCAGTACGTTCGAAATCACGTAACAGACGTTTACTAGATGTCATTGAAGGCATTAATCCGTTTTTAGCTGTTATTTTTACGAATACACGTAAAACAGCAGAGCAAGTTGCTGGCTATTTAAACGAGCAAGGGGTTCGCTGTGGTCAAATTCATGGTGATTTAACGCCACGTGATCGTAAAAAAATGATGAAGCAAATTCGTGATTTAGAATATCAATATATCGTGGCAACAGACCTTGCTGCGCGCGGTATCGATATTCAAGGAATTTCACATGTCATTAACTACGAAATACCAGAAGACCTAGAATTCTTTATTCACCGCGTTGGTCGAACAGCTCGTGCAGGCAATAAAGGAACCGCGATTACCTTATTTGAGCCTTCAGACGAGGATGCATTAGCACGCGTTGAGAAAATGGGTATTCCATTTGTACAAAAGGATGTCAAAGATGGTGAATGGTCTGAACTAAAAGAGCGCCATGCCCGTAAAAACCGCGTGAAGCACGAAAATGAGATTGATGCGAAAGCAAAATCGTTAGTGCGTAAGCCGAAAAAAGTAAAACCAGGCTACAAACGTAATATGAAATGGGAAATGGAAAAAATTAAAAAACGCGAACGTCGCATTAAAGCACGCGGCAAAAAATAAGGAGGCATAACGATGTTACTTGGCTCACACGTTTCAATGAGCGGTAAAGAAATGCTGCTCGGCTCTAGTAAAGAAGCTCTTTCTTATGGTGCGAACACCTTTATGATTTATACAGGTGCTCCACAAAACACGCGTCGAAAACCTATTGCAGATCTTAATATTATGAATGGTTTACTACACATGAAAGAGCATGGCATGACGAATATTGTTGTACATGCCCCTTACATTATTAATATTGCAAACACAGAAAAACCTGAAACATTCCGTCTCGGTGTAGATTTCTTACAATCAGAAATTGAACGCACGGCTGCATTAGAAGCAACACAAATTGTTTTACATCCGGGTGCCCATGTCGGCGCAGGAGCAGATGCAGGCATTGCTAAAATTATTGAAGGTTTAAATGAAGTGCTTTCACAAGACTATCCCGTGCAAATTGCATTAGAAACAATGGCAGGTAAGGGAACAGAATGTGGCCGTTCTTTTGAAGAACTTGCAAAAATTATTGATGGTGTAACCCATAATGAACGACTTTCAGTATGCTTTGATACATGCCATACGCATGATGCAGGCTATAATATTGTCGAAGATTTCGATGGGGTGTTAAATGAGTTCGATAAGCTAATCGGTGTGGATCGCATTAAAGTCCTTCATATAAATGATTCCAAAAACGTTCGTGGCGCAGGGAAAGACCGCCATGAAAATATCGGTTTCGGTCATATTGGATTTGATGCGTTAAAATACATCGTGCATCATCCTCAATTAATGGATGTGCCTAAAATTTTAGAAACACCTTTTGTTGCTTTAAATAGTGATGCTAAATCAAAAACAGCACCTTATCAATATGAAATTGACATGTTACGTAGTGGTGAATTTAAGCCTGAGCTAATTGATGCCCTACGAGGAGAATAAGAGAAGCGTAGTCAAATGCAAAGAAATTTGTGTTTGGCTACGTTTTTTTATAATAACGCGGATATTTTAATCATTTCGCAACTATATGACAAATTGAAACGTCTACATGTGAAATAATGGGAAAGATAAAAGTAGGTATAGAGAATGGATATCATAACAGACAAATTAATCATGATTGCTTTATTTATTTTAATCATACATTCAATCGAGACACTTGCGTATGCAGTGCGCTTATCGGGAGCAAGGGTAAAATTACTAGCATCTGCTTTATCTCTTTTTAATGTCATGGTCATGGTTTCGAGGCTAGCAAATATGATGCAACAACCGTTTACAGGGAGTTTGGTCGATACAGCACCTGCTGACAATGCATTAGCCTATGTAGAAAATCAGTTTCGCTTTATAATTGGAGCGGCATCAATCGGTACCCTTTTGGGGATAGTATTACTGCCAACATTCGTAGCCATCTTTTCCCGCGGGATTATTCATTTAGCTGAGGAAAGAGGTTCGATCCCTGCTTTATTGAAAAAAGGATTGACGTTTGAATATGTTAGACGTGGCATTAAGCATATTCGTAAACCTAGCTTTAGTTATTTAAAGGGCATTGGGTTAAAGGATATTCCAGTCAAATTATTTATTATTAATATTGTTATTACAGCGATTTATACGATTGGGGTTTTATCAGCTATTTATGCTGGATTATTAGTACCGGAATTAGGAACTACAGCTGCTATGGCTTCTGGATTAATCAATGGAGTGGCGACAATTCTGTTAATTATTTTCATTGACCCTAAAATATCCATACTGGCTGATGATGTCATCAATAAGCGCGGTAGCTATGTAGATTTAAAAAGAGCGTCTGTGATGATGATGACATCAAGATTTTTGGGCACCATTTTAGCGCAAGTGTTATTTATACCTGGAGCACATTATGTCGCCTGGTTTGCGAAGCTGATTGCTTAATCGTTAAGAAGGAAATCAATTATAAAACGAGAATTTAAATGAGTAACGAAAATAGGAAGGTGACTTTTATGAATATAAAGGGCTTTGGCGGGATCTTTTGGAGAACCAGAAATATAGAGGACATCAAAAAATGGTACAGTGAAGTGCTCAATATGGATATTAACGAGTGGAATGGTACCATTATTACGCCGCAAGAAGGGAACGAAACGATTTTTTCACTCTTTTCTCAAGATGACGGCTATTTTCCACTAGCACAACAAGTGATGCTAAACTTTCAAGTAGAAAATATAGAGGACTGCATGAAACATCTAGAAAAAATGGGTGTTCCGCTTGTAAAGGAAAAAGAAGTGAGTGAATTTGGCAAGTTTATTTGGATTGAAGATCCTGAGGGCAGACGTATTGAGCTTTGGGAGAAATAATGGAATCAGAGAAACATTTTTTATGTTTCTCTTTTTTAAAAACTCAAAAGTCCTTTAAATAGTGTGATTTTTTTATATGAAGAGAGCACAATATTTAAAATACATACGTAATGATGGAGGGAAAATGCGAAAAATATTATTACTGATATTTCCAGTTTTCTTTTTGCTATCTTGTAACCATTCTTCAGCGACAGTAGTTGATAACTATGAGATTAGTAAATTGAATATTGATTTTGGTGAAAATGAAGCTTATGAAATTGGAGCAAATACGGATGGCATGCCCATTTTTAAAAATACTGATAAAGCTTTAGAACAAGCTCAAATTGATTATCAGGAAGGACTTCGCGCGATTGCGATGGAATTTGATTTGGAGCCAATTAGTAATAGCAATATAAATGATTATAAAAAATTCGGCTGGCAAATAACAGTGAAAGATAAACATGTTAGCCAACAAGGTATTGAGATTTCGAAGTTTCTTGATATATATGAAAATAGTTTTAAGTAACCATTACAAAATTTTGAAGGGGGAATAATTTTGAAAAACAAAAGGCTAAGAATCGTAAGAATTATTCCTAATCTGTTTTGTTATATGATGCTTTGTGGCTTAGCCATTTGGGTAGTGGTTAATGGTGAAGACTTACAAGAGATAAATAGATTATCGATATACGTGATCTTGATGATTGTACTTTTCATCGTGTCGGTATTTGATAGTTACCGCATTTGGTTATGGATAAAAGCAGGAAAGCTATAAACGCAGGTAAGGGTTAGCGCTGGAGTTTACCGATAAGGAGTAGCGTATCAGATAAAAGACAACAGCTGTTTATATTTGAATGGCATCAATGAAAAAGGCACATTTTCCACGAGAAAATGTGCCTTTTTCATATCTTTAAAGCATCTCACTTTGCATTTTGTAAATTATAAATAACATAGTGCAATTTATATGTTGCAAAAAGCAATATCGTTACATATAATAAAAGTAATAAAACGAATGGAGGCAAATTATGGCTGCGAGACAAAAGAAGCAAGTAGATGAACGTGTAAAAAATTTGCAAAATAAAATATACAAAGAAGTTTATATATTGATTATGATTGTCTGTTCAATATCAATCTTAATTAAATTCTTTCAATTGGGTGTGTCCTTGGACAACGTATTAACAGAATGGTTGATTATCCTAGTATCATCTGCTTATTATAATGTGAGAAAGGCTTATCTTGGCATATTAACTGATGAAATAGAGGTTCACGATAGTAACAGTAAAGTAAAATTAAGTACGAAAAATATTATTTATGGCATAGTGATTGGCTTGTTATTTGCTATTATTTTCGGTCTTAACAGTGCATTCAACTATGCTGATAGTAAACAGCAAGCGATCGAATATTTCGTCGTTGTATTTTTAGTATCGCTCATTATTTATGTGCCACTTTTTGCTGGGGTTATGGGTTTAACTTATAAGGCTGCCAAAAAGAAGAGTGATCAAGTTGTACAAAAAAATTTAGAAGATTAACGAGTGGTGATAAGCATGAAAAATATCCGTTTAAAAATGGCTCGAATAGAACATGATTTGTCACAAGAAGATTTAGCGCAAAAAGTAGGGGTTACTCGACAAACAATTGGTTTAATTGAAGTGGGGAAATATAACCCAACGTTAAATTTATGTATTGCGATTTGTAAAACGTTAAATAAAACATTAGATGACTTGTTTTGGGAAGAGTAAATATATAAAAACCTCCATTTTGAGCATTGTCAACGTGGAGGTTTTATAGTTGTTTAGAAGATGGCTCAAGGGGAATCAATTAACACGCCTTCACGTAACCTGTATACTTGATCACATAAAGATTCAATATCAATTTTATTATGAGATGTTAACAAAATAGTTGCACCTCGCTGTTTTTCGGTGTTAATAATGTTATAAACATTTTGTACAGATTCTTCGTCTAAAGCATTCATTGGCTCATCTAGTAAAATTAATTCGGGTGCTTCCATAATGCTTTGCGCGATGGCTAGTTTTTGCTTCATCCCAAGAGAATATGCTTTAACAGGGCGTTTATCTTCGGGATCTAAACCTACTTTTGCTATCGCAGCTTTTATCTCTTGATCAGTAATTTGCTTACGTATTGATGCTAAAAAACTTAAGTTGGAAAACCCTGAATAATGCTCTAAAAATCCTGGTTTTTCAAGGATAACACTTGCACTTTTCGGAAATGAAATATCTTGATGTAACACATCCCCGAATAATTTGACGGTTCCGACACTCGGTTTTACTAAGCCACAAATAACGCGAAATAACATCGATTTCCCTGAACCGTTATGACCGACAAAGCCATAAATTTTCCCTCGCTCTAGCTGGAAATTAATATTTTGTAGCACCGTGCGTTTTTTAATCACTTTGGAAACGTTTGATACTTCTATGGACATAGCGCGCCCTCCCTAATAGTAATCATTTTTTAAACCGATTCGAACAATGAGTAAACACATAAGACAAATAAATAGCCCTTCAATAATTAAAATGACAGGGGACATGTTTGCCCCGAAATTTCCCATTAGCCCATAATAGAAAGGAATATAAGGAGCGGAATGCTTAATACCCGCAAAAAATAGAACGATTAGTAGCACAGACGCAATTTTACCTGAAAACAATAATTCGATTATTTTCCATAGCAATGCATGACAGTACATATTAATGCACAGCATCAATGCCTGTAGCATAATCAAAATATCAAATTGAAGTGTCACGTGAGCTTTTAAAAAAAGCAAAAAGCTCATAATATAAGTGATGGCGACATAGCACGCAGTGAATATAAGTAGGATTAGCAGCCGATTCAACCAAAACCAGCTTTTTTTGGGATAGCGTAAAAGCATATTGTATGAAAAAGAAGTGGTGCGAGGCTTGCAAATAATTTGAATTAAAAGCACATAACCAAACCATAGCAAAGTCCAGTACATCCAAGTAAGTTCCTCCACTTGTCCTAAAAGGGCAGTAAATGCTTGGCGTAATGTCATGCCATCAAAAAGTGATGTCATATAGAGTAGCAATAAAGTAGTTAACAATGGATAGACAATACAAATACAACTAATTTTAAGAGCATCTTCTCGCAGTAGTTTCCACTCTAATGAAAATGTTGTCATGAATCATCATCTCGCACGTAAAAGTCTAGTTTATTGACTAAATAATGAATGGCATTGATTAACAATATCATAACGGCAACTAATATAAAGAATGTACTAATAGGTGACGTAAATTCACTTTTGTAAAACAAAATAGGTACAATGTGTATGGTGATTTTATCAACCATAAAAAGAACCATGACTAAAATCGCACTAATAAAATTATTTTTGAGTAGCTGTTGGATCACTATGTATAGCAAACCACAAATAACCGTAACAAAATAAAACATATACATAAAGTAAAGCAATGAACCATGTTCTTTAGGGTCAGGCACATATAATAATAGGGCACTGTAATTTGTGATATAAGGTGAAAAAAGCCACTTCGCTAGCGATGTGCTCAACATACTACTTCCGAAAACAATCGCTGTAAAAAAGGCAGTCACGAAAAAAACGAAGCAAACTTTATACGAAGCGAATTGCTGTCGGTGACGATATCTTCTAAGCAATAGCCAATCATTGTCTTTAGATGAAAAAGGCGCTAATAATATTAAAAATAATAGGGTATAGTAATTTTCATAACGAGAGGCTAATATAAAGTCTTTCAGCGTATGCCATGTGGTTATAACTGACGTGATTGGGAATACTGCAATCAACTGTAACATTATTATAAAAATGGCAACAATCCAAAAAAGCTTCCTTTTTAAGCGAATATCTTGTAGACAATAGGCGCAGTACTTATAATACATCTTCATTTTTCTTCATCCCAATTAAGTAAATGGCAAATGTAATGAAAATTTGCAACAGAAATTCGATAACTATAATGGAAATGGAGTTGTCTCCATGTATACCGTCCGGGGCTAAAAAGTAAAATGGAGCCCATTTTGGGTGATTGGCAGCTAAAAACCAAAGGCTAGTATAAATAATTTGCGGCATAAAAATTAATAAATAATAATTTTTAATAAACATAGATAGGGCTAGTCCCATACAAACATACGCACTAGCAAACAATCCTCCGATAATATAAAATACAGCAACATATACATATGGAGAGAAGCTTAGTAAATCCGAAAAAAGAGGTTGAATATCACCTTTAAAAACACTTAGAGCATTATCTGGTATTGCCAAAGTCCCTGCTACAAACCCTTTATAAATATTGGCATAGGCTGTATAGTCCCAATGATTCGTAAATAGATTAACGAGCACTACACCAAGACATAGTGGCAGTATGAACATAAAAAAGGCAGTTAGAAAAGTAGTAGCAAACTTTGCAATGTAATATTTTCGTCTATCCATACGCATAAAAATAAAATGTTGATAGCCGCTTTTTCTTTCGCGATAAATGGAATCCACGAGTGCAATTGAAATCAACAATGGAAAAATAAAATAATACAAATCAGATGGGAAATTATTAGTAAAACCGAGCCATTGTTTATGCGGAGAGACGAAATTGAGCACATCATCAACAATAGGTTTTTCATAGTGTTGATTATAAATTGTCTCTGATAATAAATATTCTTCATTATGCTCTTTAACCCCTATCCATACAGCAATGACAACAAGCAATACTAAAGTACAAATACTAAGATAAAAGTTTTTATTATTAAATAGTTTTTTATATTCAAGTAGCATTGCTATCCCCCTTTCTAAAATAAAGAAAGGGTTGTCCTAAGATAGACAACCCTATCCTAGACAAACTATAATATAATTTTTTCAATGGGTTTTATAGAAAAGAGATAGAGTACTCTTAGTTACTTATTTTTACAAATTTTGCAAAGTGAATAAATTACTTTAGTAGAACTATTATCAATCTACTATTTATTATTATTTTAAATATCTGGATAAAATCTACCTGCAATGTCTACATTTACGTGTGTAAAAGCGCTATTTTCTGCGACAAGCGTTACTCTTTTACCAACGGCGCTTTCATCTACCGTAAAGAAACGTGTATCATTGTCACCTACCCTTGTAGCTGTTGGAGAAACTTTCTTCCCACTGGAATCCACAATCCACATATTTGCAGTGTAAGTACTACCAACGATAGAGTTTTCCACCTTTGATTGACTATTCGTATCTTTTGTTCCTGTTGCTAAATTAATATTAATAGAAAAAGGAGGCAGTTTTTTAGCATAGCTGATAGGACTTGTCCCTGCACTTGCTACACCTGCACTAAGCAATAATCCTAAAGCACAAACTGTTGTGGCTAGTCTTTTCTTCATTTAAAATCCAACTCCTTGTTTTGTATTTTAAAATGGGAAATAAACCAATGGCATCGACAACATTGTAACTAAGAGATTATTTCTTTTCTTATCCATAATTATAAAATTCCCAATATTAAAAATCAATATTTTGTTTCGCAAAGGAAAAAGATTTTCTTAGGTGAGTTTTGTGAGATTGAACTTTAAATTTTTTGAATAAACTCCCACATAGAGAAGGGAAAAAGCCCGAAAGTCAACTACTGACTTTCGGGCTTCCTATATTATTTAGTAAATAGTGCGATAAGCTGGCGAGAGCGTTTTCGGCCGAGTACGGCTTCCACTTCACTTAAAACATCTTTTGGAATACCTAGAAAGAGCCAAGAAAAAGAGAATTGCTCAAGGTAAGGGCGAAGCTTTTTTACTTCAGAAGTGCTAATGTCAAAACCTTCGGCACGGGCAATGGCAACTACTTCTTTATCACTGCTTTGAGACAATTGCTGCAAAAATTGAATACTCACAACCAATCCCTCCTTATAAGTTTTGTTTTCTTTACAAATACTAAACTTTCATTTATACTTACAACTTGTAAATCGTAATGATTTTGAATTAGAAAGAAGCGATCATGCATGAAACAAGCATTAATTGACATTGACAATGTGTCATTTCAATATGACTATACACAAGTATTGAAAAATATCTCTTTTCGTGTGGAAGAAGGAGATTTTTTAGCGCTCCTAGGTCCTAACGGCTCAGGGAAATCAACGTTATTAAAAATTATTTTAGGGTTATTAAAACCGATGTCTGGTGACATTAAGCTGTTTGGAGAGCCAAGTGCAACGTTTAAACATCGTGAATGGATAGGCTACGTTTCTCAAAAATCCAATGCCTTCAATTCTGGTTTTCCTGCAACTGTACAAGAAGTAGTCATCAGTGGATTAACAAAGAAATTAGGGCTCTTTCATCGACCTACGAAGGATGCCAAAACTAAAGTCTATGAGGCATTAAAGGCGGTAGGCATGGATGCCTTTATGAATCGCAATATTGGTGAGCTGTCTGGTGGACAACAACAACGCGTGTTTATTGCCCGTGCTTTAGTTAGCGAGCCAAAATTGCTTATTCTAGATGAACCAACAGTCGGCATCGATCACGAGAATGTGCAGTCCTTTTATGATATGCTGGCGAATTTGAATAGGGAACAAGGAATTACGATGATTCTTGTTACACATGATGTTGATACGGTGTCAAACCGCATTAGCCATGTTGCTTGCCTCAACCAAACGATTCATTTCCATGGCTACAAAGACGAATTTGATTCTATTTCTCAGGATGCGCTTGACGCTTGGTACGGCCATTCCGTGAGAAAGATTCACTAGAAGGAGAAGGCACAATGATTGAAGCAATTTTTCACTATGAGTTTTTACAAAATGCCTTTTTCTCTGGCTTATTAATTGGCATCATCGCACCGTTGCTAGGTGTTTTTATAGTTGTTCGCAGGCTTTCACTAATAGCGGATGCTTTATCCCATGTGACACTTGCGGGTATAGCTGGTAGTTTGTATGTAAGTCAGTCTTTCGCTGCATTTGCTCTGCTCAACCCAATATACCTTGGTATTTTAGCCTCTGTGAGTGGCTCTATTTTAATAGAACGTTTACGTCGCTTGTATAAGCACTATGAAGAGCTTGCCATCCCAATTATTATGTCCGGGGGAATTGGTATTAGCGCGATTTTTATTTCGCTAGCGAGTGGTTTTAGCACGGATTTAATGAGTTATTTATTTGGCTCCGTGTCGGCTGTATCGAGACAAGACTTATGGGTGGTTGTCGGTATCGCAATCGTCGTCATTGTCTTTTTATTTTTCTTCTTTAAAGAATTATTTGTGTTATCTTTTGATGAGGAATATGCGAAAGCAAGTGGATTACCAGCAAGATGGGTTCATCTATTATTTATGATTGTGACAGCGCTCGTTATTGCTGCGAGTATGCGCATCGTAGGTATTTTACTTGTTTCATCTTTAATGACATTGCCGGTTGCTGCAGCAATGCGTCTGGCAAAAGGCTTTAAGCAAACAATCATCTATGCGATCGTTTTTGGAGAAGTCGCTGTGTTCATTGGCTTAATCAGTGCCTTTTATTTAGATTTAGCACCAGGTGGGACAATTGTCGTTACGTCTATTCTTATCTTATTACTTGTCATTATCGGTAAGAAAACGATGTTAAAACTATCAGCAAAACAAGGGGAGGCAGCACAGTGAATATTTCAAGAGCGTGGGAAATTTTAAAAGAAAACGGCTATAAAAAAACAGATAAACGTGAGTTAATTTTAAATATGTTTGCAGAGACGGATAAATATTTAACCGCTCGAGATTTATTAGATGTGCTGAAAAAAGATTTTCCAGGTATGAGCTTCGATACGATTTATCGCAATCTTTCAACGTTCGTCAAACTTGGCATATTAGAAGAAACAGAGTTATCAGGCGAACGCAATTTTCGCATGCATTGTGAGTCCGAGCATCATCACCATCATTTCATTTGTATGGATTGTGGCAATGTGAAAGAGCTAAATCTCTGTCCGATGGAAATGCTTGGCGAAAAGCTGCCCGATTATGAAATCGAAAATCATAAATTCGAAATATATGGTAAATGTCCAGAATGTAAACATGAAACCCTGTCAAATTAATATTTGACAGGGTTTTCCTGTATATGAAGGAGTAATGTTAGAAGGAAAGGGCATAAGAAGACTACTAAGCTCTTCTTACAATACGGATAGCATCTATTTTTTTACAGTCAATAATAAGTGGTGTTGTTGAACCTGCTTCTAAGAAATAAGCACAACAATTTCGAGCATTAAAGCTCACAAAAGTTAAACCAAGGAAACTAAGACCGCCGGATAAGAAAACATCAACTACAGTGCCAATTTCTAAACATCTTAATTGCTCACAGATACAGCTTCTACAGTGGTTCATTGCTTTGTGGCTTTTTTCCTCTTTGCACTCATGCTCTTTTCTTTCGTTACATTTGCAACTTTTTTGACATTTACAAGGTGCCCAGTTCATGTGTGTAACATATCGTCTATCTTCCATTCAAATTACCTCCTTTCTCTTTAAATAATGTAAAGCTATTGCCTTACACTAATAATCTATGTTTTTTAAAAGAGCAGAGGCTGGTAATATGTCCGATAATCAAAGAAAAAAACTATTTTTTTCTGGTTATTTTGTAAGTGGATGTTTGTGCTAATCAAGTTGTCAGGGGGATAGAAGTCTATCATTAGGGGTTATAAATAGGTTTTTAACATAAAGATAGGAGGGGGAGCAAGTAAGCGGTTGATGCAAAAAAACGACGAATGTAGTTTGTGAAAACTATCATTCGTCGTGCTAATATTATTGGTGTTTTTGTTGGAATGCTACCATAAAGTCGCGAAGTGCTTCACACGTTTCTAATGGTACAGCATTATATGTTGATGCACGACAACCCCCTACTGAGCGGTGGCCATTTAAACCAACGAATCCTGCTGCTTTCGCTTCAGCTAGGAATTGCTTTTCAAGCTCCTCATCAGCAACACGGAACGTGATGTTCATTAATGAACGACTTTCTGGTGTTGCATGCCCTGTGTAAAAGCCATTACTATGATCGATTGCATCGTAAATTACTTGTGCTTTTGCTTCATTAAGTTTAGCAATAGCTTCGATGCCGCCTTTCGCTTCCACCCATTTTAATACTTCACCTAACATATAAATACCGAATGTCGGAGGGGTATTATATAATGAATTTCCATCCGCATGTGTTGTATATTTTAGCATTGTTGGGATTTCTTTATTTGCTTTTTCTAGTAAGTCTTTGCGAATAATCACGACTGTTACGCCAGAAGGACCAAGGTTTTTTTGCGCACCAGCATAGATAATGCCAAATTTACTGATATCTAGTGGTTTAGATAAGATGTCACTTGACATATCCGCTACTAATGGCACATTTCCAGTTTCAGGGAATTCTTTCCACTGTGTACCGTAAATTGTGTTATTAGATGTGATATGCACATAGGCATCATCTTCATTAAATTGAATATCTGATAATGCTGGGATATTGCGATATTTATTGTCTTTTGTGCTAGCTGCTTCAACAGGAGTACCGAATAATTTCGCTTCTTTAAATGCTTTTTCAGCCCATGAACCAGATAATACATAGCTTGCTTTTTGATTTGCTTGCAGGAAGTTCATTGGCACCATTGTAAATTGAAGGCTTGCCCCACCTTGTAGGAAAAGGACCTCATAGTTTTCAGGAATCGCATAAAGTTTTTTTAATAGAGCAATTGCTTCATTATGTATTTCATCGAAAATTGCACTACGGTGGCTCATTTCCATAATAGACATACCTGAATTACGGAAGTTAACTAATTGCTGTTGAGCGTTTTCTAAAACTTCTAGCGGTAGTGCAGAAGGACCTGCGTTAAAATTGAATGCTCGTTGTGTCAAAGTGGTACACTCCTTGTTTTGTTTAATAAAAGCACTTTACTGGATTATAACGCAATTTTCAAGAGAAAAAACAAAATTCTCAATTTTTTATTTATGTAGGATGAAAGTGAGCATTTTAGTGCCAGGCACGCACACAATTTGCACACAATTCATATATTCGCGAAGAAAATTCGGTATACTTAATACAAAGTAATGAAAAGGGGTGTATGTATGTTTTCAATAGAACAAGCAAGTTTGATTGTCGTGGATGTGCAAGGGAAATTAGCGACAATTGTAGATGATAGTGAAACGGTTATGCAAAATGTGTCTAAGCTTGCTCAAGCCATGCAAGTACTAGATGTTCCCGTCCTATGGCTAGAGCAAAATCCAAGTCGCTTAGGTGGCACTGCGCTCGAAATTGCCCAACATCTTCAGGGAGATCCCATTGCTAAAATGGCTTTTAGTGCATGTCAAGAAGAGGCTTTTATGGAGGCCATGAAAGCAAGTGGGCGTACCCAGTTTATAGTGACAGGTATTGAAACACATATTTGTGTTTATCAAACCGCACGACAACTAAAGGAACAAGGATTTGAAGTGGAAGTAGTTGTGGATGCCGTATCTTCTCGTACAAAAGCGAATAAGGAGATAGGGCTCGAAAAAATGAAAGCACTAGGGATTATGCCAACGAGCACAGAAATGATTTTATATGAACTATTGCAAAGAGCAGATCACCCACATTTTAAAACGGTGTTACAACTTGTGAAGTAAATAAACGACCAGGACGCTGCGTTTTTAGCGTGTAGGAAGCACCAACGAGCGATTCAACTGTATTAAAAAAAGTGTTAGATTGATGGTCAATCTAACACTTTTCGTTTGATTTAAGCTGGCATCTCCGTTGGTGTTGGTTTTGCATAGCCATTTTTGTATGTTTCATCAATTGATTGACGGATTTCTTTTAGACTCATGCCATCTTTGTGCATCTTGGCTGATTGTAGTGCGATTTCTAAGCAAACCCCACAGCGTGTACCATGATCGTCCCACACAATGGTCCCATCTTGACGTTTTTCTTGAATAAAGCAGTTCAGATTACTTTTATGGCCAACGGATTCGCCACAGCCACAATAACATGGCATCCATTCTAAAATATCTGTCGATTGCCCTGCAATTTGATAAACTAAGCGGATATTTTCTGATTGGCTATCTAAAAATGAAGGCAGGACATCAGCACTTGCTGTTTCTTCCTGAATATCGCCTGAAACATGTGCATGTCCATCATGTGATGCTTCAGTTTGTGTATCGTTTGGATTTTCTTCCATGACTTTTTTTTCTGCCCCGCAAGCACTTAATACGAGTAACAACAACGTAAAAATGGATATAAGTTTTTTCAAAAAAAACGCCTCCTACTTGTTTACAATATTTCCATTATAACATTGTCGATGTCAAAATTTATAGCAAAGCAAGGCGGAAATCAATGAAATATATCTAAACCTCGTGTTTTGTTCATTAAAAGTTCCATTTTTTCACCTAGTAATTTTTTGAAGAAAAAGCCGAATAGAATAAAGATTAGCCAGAAGCTAATTAAAAATGTGAGGTCTAGCCATATTTTTGACCAAATAATACCACCGACGGCCTCACGCATCATGCCAATTGCATACGTAAACGGTAAAAATGGATTGATAACTTGGAAAAACTTCGGCAACAATTCCACTGGATAAGTTCCACCAGAGCCCGCAATTTGCAAGACCAACATCACGATGGCTAGAGCTTTCCCAACATTGCCGAATACAGAAACAAGCGTGTAAACAACTGTGATAAAGACAAAGCTAATAATTAGCCCGAAAAGTATAAAATAAAATGGGGCACGAATGGAGACGTCCAATAGTAAAACATCACCTATTGTTATAATGAGTGTTTGAATCAATGAGATGGTTGCGAAAGTCAGTAATCGTCCAAAATAAATGGCACGAATACTGTAGTGCTGACTGTCGTGAATATTTACCGCAAGAAGCGAGATAAGTAATAAACAACCTACCCAAATGGAAAGTACAGTATAAAAGGGCGTCATGGCTGTTCCATAATTCGCAATTGGGAACATGCGATGCTCTTCTAATTTGACCGGCTCTTCAAAGAAATTCCGTTCGGCTTCGACATCATTTTTTAATAACTGAACGATTTCAGATAAATCTGCTTCGTTTTCAAATGTCCGAAGCTTCGTTGCAAGGTCGATAATTTTTTTACTTAATGTCGGGAAGTCAGACTGTAAAGTAGAAATAGCCTTATTCGCAGTTATTAATGTATTTTTGGCATTGCTTAACCGTTGTTGCGCTTGTGGAATCGTGCTTTGTACTTTCGTTAACATAGTGGAAGCATTCGTTAATGTATCTTTAGCAGCGCTCAGCGTTGAATGAATTTGTGGCTCAAGAGTATCCGTATAATAACTAAGAAACTGTTGTAAATTGCTAGCGGCATCTTGCGCAATTTTTTGCACTTCTGCAATATCATTGAGTATTGTTTGTTCATCGATAGTAGGTAATTGCTGTATTTTACTCGTACTATCAGCTAATAAAGCATTGAGTTGTTGCAATGTAGCGAGTGCGTTCGTTGCAGCATCGGCTACGCCAGCATTCGCTTGTAGTTTTTCTTGGATAGCCACCAATTTTTGAATAATGGCCTTATTCTTGTCATCGTTAGAACCGTTTTCTTGAAGAGACGTTATGACATTTTGCAAGGAATTAGCTAGTTGTTGACGAGTCGTTGCATCCGCCTGTGTTAGTTGTTGTAAAGCCTCCAGCGTCTCAATACTACTGTTTACTTTGGCTTGCAAGGACGTTAATTGTTTCAAAAGCGCATCTTTTGCTTGAGCTAATGATGTTGTATTGCTCGCAGCATTTTGCAATTTTTCTAGCAACTGTGTGAATTGCTGTGCGATTTTTTGGGCACTTGCTAAATCCTCTTTGACAATTGGCGAAAGCTGATTGAACAGTGTATCTGCCTCATTCATTAACTTTAAACCACTTTGAATCGTTGTTAGACCGTTGTTCGTTAACTTCTCTATTTCAGGAATTTCGTTAAGAGTCGTATCTATTAATTTTTCAGCATCTTGTCCACCTTTTGCAGTTTGCGCTAAAAACGATTCAATATCAGGTAAATGTTGTTCGATTGTATAAACATACTGTTCGAACTTTTCAAAGTCGGGAATATCATGTTCGATTTCAATGCCAATTTTATTGAACATCGAAAAAAGTGTACCATTGACAGTCGAGATAAACTCACTCGAAACTTGTTGAGTAATAACGCCAGCACCTTTACTCGTAATTTTAGGAGCAATCGGATTTATTTTTTCATTTACATAATAATCAATATGAGCTTTAGTAGGGAGCTCAGTTACAATGGATGATAGCTTTTGGGAAAAATCATTTGGAACGATAAGTACCGCAAAATAGTCCCCATTTTTTAAGGAATCAAGCGCTTCTTCTCTAGGGATAAAATGCCAGGAGAAGCTGTTGTTTTCTTTTAAATTGTCCATTAGTTCCTTTCCTATATTTAAGTTTTCCCCTTTAATGGTCGTTCCGCTATCTTCATTGACAACGGCAATTTTCATATTGGCCGTGTGCGCATATGGATCCATGGAAGCATAAATATTAAGCCAAGCATATAGCGATGGTAAAAAAATTAGACCACCTACAATGACAGCGACTACCCAGTTAGAGACAATATTCAAGATATCACTTTTATAAATTTGAAATACATGTTGGAAAGTATGTTTCATAGTCAATTTCACCCCAAATTCGTTTTGCGCTTATAGTAAGTATGTTCCCTTAAATGCACTAAATTATGTTTAAATAGTTAGAAAACTTGTTAGCAAAGTCTAATTAGTTTACTAGGTTCTAAAAACACTTTATAATCAATTCCAAATACACTAAAAGTAGGGCATTTTTAAGTGGAATCGGAGGAATTTAATTGAAGAAATTACTAATTATTGGGGCGGTTATTGTTGTATTGTTTGCATCGATCATTGTGCTAACCAATTACTCGAACAAAAGTAAACTTGCTAGTGCGAATAATCCGTATGGTGACAAAGATTTAAAACAAGAAACAATCGACCAATTAGATGATAAAAATTACCAAAATATTATGTTGCCTGATGAACTAGAGAAGAAGATTGCAGCAGGGGAAGATGTCAACGCCTATTTCTTTAGTCCAATTTGTGTACACTGCCAAGCATTTACACCTGTGTTAATGCCAATTGCTGATGAACTAGGTATCAATATTGCACAATTAAACGTCTATGAATATGAAAATCTGTGGCAGAAGTATGACATTGAAGCAACGCCAACATTCATTCGTTTTGAGGACGGCAAGGAAACTGCTCGCTTTGTTGGTGCTTTAGCGGAGGAAGATTTACGTTCTTTCTTAGATAAAGAAGTATTAAAAAAATAGTGTTTGAACAGAGACTGGCCAAAGGGAAAATTGGACAGTCTCTTTTTTTGTAGGAAGGTAGTTTCCTAGAGAGTTTAAGGTAGTATAATAGTAAGTAAATAAATTGCTGCGTTATAAACTGGAGGAACTTGTTATGACAATGGATGATTATTTTTATAATGGAGAGCTAATGCAATGCTATTTGGCTGCTTTGCAACAAGTGGAAGGGCCAGAAGCGGCTTTAGCTTCAAAATATATTACTTTATTGGACGAGTATGAACTTGCTACATTACCAAAGCCAACCCTATTAGGCGAGACACAGTATACGGAACGAGGGGATGAAAGTTATCCAGAATCTGATGCAGTGGTCGAAATACGCGCAATAAAAGACGAAGAGGCATTTTCAAAACGTGTGCAAGCGTTAGAGGAAATCGCTAAAACAGGGACAGCACATGAAAAAGCGCAATCATTTTTTACGCAGGGAGAGCTGTTTTTATTTGCCCATCATTACAATGAGAGTGTCCATTGCTTTAAACAGGCAGTAAAAGAAAACCCTAATAAGGCTTTGTATTGGGGGATAACGGGGCAAACGATGCATCGTTTTGGCTGGATGCCTTTTGATGCACTTGCCTATTTGGAACAAGCCATTGTATTAGATCCAACAAATGCGCGCTGGAAATGGAATAAAGCTCTTGTGCTTATTCAGCTAGCTAAAGATTTACAGATGGCTCCTTTTATGGCCAATGCAGCGATTGCCTTAGAGGAAGCAATCACTTGTTGCAAGGAGCACCAACGCTCATTAAAAGAGGCGATTCAAAATACAATGGATAATATGGATAGTTATGTATTTTCTTAAAAGAATGGAATAGCAGTTAATCATTAAAGACTGAAGATAGACCCGAAAATTGCGGGGATGCCTTCAGTCTTTTTTTTATACAAACCTAGGTAAACACTATATATAAATAGTTTACTAAAAGGGAGTTTGCTAATAGGTGACAATTTTGTGTAGCAGCTGAAGATAGACTAGCAACAAATTTCTCTTTTGATTGAAATTTAGGTATATCATGGTAATCTATTAGTAATATGTAGTAAAAAATTATTTATAAATAATGAATGGCAAAAGGAACCGTTATGAATTTAGAAAAGGTAGGGGTCAGCTTGTCGGAATTAAATAAACCATTTTCTATATTGAGGCAAGGCATTCAATTCATTTTATTCTCGATCGTGTTGTTACTAATCGTTGCTTACTGGAGCGAACAATTTTACGGGATTTTTGGCAAAAGTAATTATGTTTCGATTCATTTGCTTATAGAAATCCTTATTATTGTTGTAACTATGACGATAGCAATACAATCGTGGTTAACAACACCTTTTATTTTATCCAATAAGACGCTTTATATAGGGGCTTTATTTTTAACATATAGCCTCATTGAAATCGCCCATACTCTTGCTTATAAAGGGATGCCGTATTTTTTTACACAGAGTACAAGTTATGCGGCGACATGGTTTTATATGATCGGCAGATTGGTATTATCATGTGGAATCCTTGTTATTTTTGCTGTAACAGAAAAAGGTATTCGGAAAAAAACCTATCGTTGGTTTATTTATAGTACACCCTTTTTAGTGATTGCTAGTTTACTGTTGCTAATCTATGCACCGAATCCTATACTACCGCCACTTGTCATTGATGGCGTCGGCCCAACGGCTTTAAAAAATGCATTACAATATGTGGCGATTGCTTGTCATATTATCATCATGTACATATTACTAAAAGGCTTTCATAAAGCGCCGAAAATCACGGTATTATTACTTGGGAGTGCTTGTTATTTAATCATTAGTGATTTTCTTTTTACCATTTATCGCGATGTATATGATATTAAAAATTTTATCGGCCATCTCTTCCAATTAAGTTCTTTTTATCTTCTATTTAAAGCCATTTATTTCTCATCGATTGAAAGGCCATTTCGAGAGTTAATCGAAATACAAAACCATTTGGAGAAGTCTAGAGAGAAGATGCATTATATGGCTTATCATAATGAAGTGACGAACTTACCGAATGAACGCTTTTTGAATGAATACTTACATAAAAATCTCTATCAATCCAAAGGCAATAAGGCAATTTTAGCGATTGAAATCGAGCGAATTTCCACTATTAAAGCTTCACTGGGTAGTTCTTATGGAGATAAAATGATTAGTATCGTTGCACAAAGGCTGCAAGCATGCTTACCTGAAAAGAGCTTGTTATGTATGCTACGAGAAGATTATTTTATCGTCTTTTTGGATGAAGTACATCATGAAGATCGTATTATACAACTATGTAAACAACTGCACTTGGCGATGCAAGAGTCTTTCCAAGTTCAGCATTTTTCATTAAATGGTAATTTGAACATTGGTATTTCTTTATTTCCAACGGATGCTTATAAGGAAGATGAGCTAGTAAGGCTTGCGATTTATGCCATGCATGAAGCAAGTAAAGTACCTTCCCGCACGTTATTTTACGAAACTTCCATGTCTGGCGATATTACGGAAAAACTTTTATTAGAAAATGATTTACATCATGCTTTAGAAAATAATGAGTTGTTATTAGAATATCAGCCACAGATTGATCTACAGACAGGGCATATTTTATCAGTTGAGGCATTGGTTCGTTGGCAACATCCTCGTAAAGGATTGATTGCACCATACACTTTTATCCCAATTGCCGAGGAGACAGGTATGATTATCCCTATTGGGCAATGGGTGTTAGAAACCGCTTGTAAGCAAGTGAAAGAGTGGGAGCGAGCAGGTTTACCACCTATTAAGGTAGCGGTCAATCTTTCGTTAGGGCAATTATTTCAACAAAATTTAGTGGAAATGATTCAAAATGTACTGGATCAAACCGAGTTAGATCCGAAATATTTACAATTAGAAATAACAGAAAGTATGACCATCCATTTTGATCATATGACGATGATTTTACAGCAACTTAAGGCAATTGGCGTAACGATTGCTGTAGATGATTTTGGTACAGGATACTCATCATTATCCTATCTAAAAGATTTCCCAATCGATTGCTTAAAAATTGATCGTTCATTTGTTAAAAAAATTCAAAGTGAACCTACTGATAAGGCTTTAGTGGATATGATATTATCGATGGCCAAGCATCTCCGTTTAAAGGTGGTGGCTGAAGGCATTGAGGAAGAAGCGCAACTCTATTATTTACTAGCAGGTCATTGTGAAACGGTACAAGGTTTTTTATTTAGCAAACCGTTGCCCCCTGCATTTTTACAACATAATTATCAAAAGCTACAACATAATGCGCAAAACATTTTAGAGAAAATCCATGTCTAGTTGTGATTGTGAGTCATTCCATTGTTTTGGGTAGTGGCAATAAACGCCTTAAAATAAAAAAGATAAAGTGTTAGATTGACTGCCGTCCATCTAGCACTTTTTGTTATGCCGTTGTTTTTTCGTCAGTGGAGCTATGAAATCATTCGTGCGTTATCATCCATCATTGTACGAATATGAATAATTTTAAAAGATATAGCCCAGCCTAGTTTTGTATTAAAACCGTCATTTGGGGATAGCATGATAACGAATGTACTTTCATATTATCGGGAATTAAAAGCTGATTAATAATGTTTAGGATAGAGAATGAAAACACCTAGAAGACGGAGGACATAACGATGGATATTATGCAAAAAGCTTTAGCAATGCACAAAGAAGCGCATGGGAAAATGGAGATAGTTGCAAAGGTGCCAGTTCAGGATACATACGATTTAAGTTTAGCTTATTCACCTGGCGTTGCGCAGCCGTGTATGGAAATCCAAAAAAATCCGCAAACCGTATACGATTACACGATTAAAGGAAATTTAGTAGGCATCGTGACGGATGGGACAGCCGTTCTAGGTTTAGGTGATATTGGCCCAGAAGCGGCATTACCAGTGATGGAAGGAAAAGCGATATTGCTGAAACGTTTTGCGAATGTCGATGCCTTTCCGATATGCCTCGCAACAAAAGATGTTGATGAAATTGTTCGGACTGTCAAGGCGATTGCGCCCACATTTGGGGGCATTAATCTTGAAGACATTTCTGCACCTCGATGCTTTGAAATTGAAAAGCGACTTCGTAAGGAATGTAATATTCCTGTATTCCATGATGATCAGCATGGTACGGCGATTGTTGTTGGAGCAGGCTTAATGAACGCTATCAAAATAGTGAACAAAAAACTACAAGACATTAAAATAGTTATTAATGGTGCTGGTGCAGCAGGTATTGCCATTTTGCGTATTTTACTTCAATTAGGCTCTAAAAATATCGTGATGTGTGATACAAAGGGTATTATTTATAGTGGACGAACAGAAGGTATGAATAGCATGAAAGAGCAAATAGCAAAAGTTTCTAATCCATTACGTTTAGTAGGGTCATTAGAGGATGCACTTGTTGGAAGTGATGTGTTTATTGGCGTTTCAGTGGCCGATTTATTAACAAAAGCGCATATTGAATCAATGAACGAGCATCCCATTGTTTTTGCCCTAGCCAATCCAAATCCAGAAATCACATATGATCATGCGCGCGCATGGGGCGTTCGTGTTATGGCGACTGGGCGTTCGGATTACCCTAATCAAGTCAATAATGTGCTAGCATTCCCTGGGATTTTCAGAGGCGCACTAGATGTTCGTGCCACAGATATTAACGAAGCAATGAAGCTTGCGGCAGTAGAAGCCATTGCTTCATTAGTAACCGCTGAGGATTTATCAGAAGAATTTATTATCCCAAAGTCGCTGGATGAGCGTGTGGCAAGTGTTGTGGCAAAAGCCGTCAGCAGTGCAGCGATTAAGTCAGGTGTATCAGCCTTATAGCAATAATCACGATAAATGTTGTCGATTTCTTTCTACTGAACAATCATGGTATGATAGAGAAGAAATGATTTGTTGAGATAAGGACGGGTTTTTATCATGGTACAAGAAGTAGCGAATAAATTTATTGAAAATGTATGTCATCATTTAGTACGTAATATGAATATTACAAAAGTTGAGCAGCACTTTAATCAAACGATTGCTATGCAACGCCAATCAGCTCAATCTGTAACAGATTTTTGGGATATGCTGATGGTGAATATGCTGTATTTTACTGATAACGAGCAAGTTTGGGAAAATGAACTTAAGACGATGTTAGAAAAAAAACAATGGTTAAAGCCTAATGTCCTTGAAGAGGAGTTGCTGATGCATCAAATGCGAATTCGCCAGCAAGTAGCTGAACGCATGGATATGGCAAAAGAGTTGTTCCATCAACAATATGAAACAGAAGGTCTTACAGAAGAAGATATTATTTATGACTATGCCTATAGTTCTGCAGCGCATTCGATGCGTATGGATTTACTAACAGTGCTCGTCTCGACACCAGCACAATCGAAAGTGCTATTTGACGCTGATCCACACGAAACAGTGCGCATCATCAACGGTTACATCGCCTATCATACGGACGCGCTTATTTCGAAAACAAAGTTAACATAATAAGTGCCAGGCACCCAAACAATTCTGAAAATTCATTACGAAAATCCACGAAGGCTTCTGCGGCTTCTATGTATGCCCGCGGATAGCCCAGTGGATTTTTTCTCTTATAAGCAACATACCTTTTTAAAAGTCAACATTTGTGCAGGATAATTGTGCATTATGATAAACTAGAATTGAGTTTACTTGAAAGGAATTATGTCCATGAATACACCATTCACATTTAAACATACACAACCAACAAATATGGACCCGACTAAAAAGTACCCTGCTATTTTTTTATTGCATGGAATGGGAAGTAACGAGGATGATTTACCTCAATTAGTACAACCATTTCAACAGCAATGTCATATTATTAGTGTCAGAGGGCCAATCACGCAAAAGCCTGGTTACGCATTTTTCACAATCCAAGAGGTAGGCAAACCGGATCGAGCTATATTTGATAAAGTGTTAATTGCACTACAACGCTTTGTATTAGAAGCGATTGAAGAATTCCAAATCGACCCACACAAAGTTTTTGTTCTTGGATTTAGCCAAGGTGCCGTACTGGCACAGTCACTAGCTTTTGTAATGGGCAATTTAATTACAGGCATTGTGGCATTAAGTGGATATACGCCCAAATTTGTCACGGAGGAATATGCAATCCGTACTGTTAATCATTTGCATGCTTTTATTTCTCATGGTGATTATGATTATGTCATTCCGTCGCAATGGGGTGTTGAAAGCAAGGAACTGTTCGAGCAATTTGGTGCAACGGTGACATTTAAGCAATATCCAGATGGACATGGTGTTACACCTGAGAATATGGAAGACTTAACGGTGTTTTTAGCACAACATTTACAAGACAACGTTCAATAAAAACAATAAAAGGCATCGAGAATCAATTTCTCGATGCCTTTGCCTATTAAACGATTATTAAGAGAGACTACGGTCTTTATCTGTTACAGCGGCCACAGCATCATGGATTGTCGTCTCGAAATGATTACTTTGTAGGGAGGATACGCCTTGAATGGTCGTGCCACCTGGTGAGCAAACTTGATCGACAAGTGCCCATGGATGTTCTTTTGATTGTAATATCATTTTCGCACTGCCTAAAACAGCGTTTGCTGCAATATCGAGCGCCATATTTTTAGGCATACCTTCTCGAACAGCTGCGCGCGCTAATGCATCGATATACATATAAGTAAAAGCAGGTGAAGCACCACCGATTGTCGTAAAGATGGAGAATAAATGTTCAGGTACTTCAATAATCGTACCGATTGTTTCAAACAATGTCGTAATGAGACGAAGTTGCGCCTCTGTTACTTGCGCATTTGCCGTATAGCAACTTGTTGAAGCCCCAATTAGTGCATTAATATTTGGCATGACGCGAATAATAGGTGTGGACTCTGAAAGGTAGCCTTGGAAGTAGTCGAGATTTTTCCCAGCCGCAATAGAAACAATCATATGCTTTTCTTGTAAATGTTTTTTAACTTCGGGTAGCACATCAGGTAATATTTGCGGTTTAACACCTAAAATAATCATATCACTTTGTGCCATAAGTTCCTCGATGGAGTTTGTTGCTTGAATGCCATAAGAGGTTGCTAGTTTTGTTGTTTTAGATTTTGTACGATTATAGCCGTATATATAAGAGGAATCAAAATCTCCACTTTTACACATGCCTTTTATAATGGCTGTGGTCATATTTCCTAGACCAATAAATCCGTATTTCACGTGTTAGACACTCCTTCAATTAGATAGAACATATCCATTAGTATAGTGCAGATTGTTTTTCTTGAATAGTATTATGACAGAAAGAAGGCAATTAGGTTCAAATTCCTGCTCGTCGGTGGTATCATAGAAGGAGTTGTGATTTGGCATATTGTTCATTCATGATTGAAATCATGTACTTTATGTGAACTTTGAGACATAGCCACCCTAAAAGGGGTAAAATAATAATTTGATATGTAAAATGCAAAAAATGTCTCTTTCGATCGAAGGACACATGTAGAAATTATAAGAGAAAAGGAATTAAGAGGAATGGAACAAAATCTAAAAACGGATCAAAATCCACAGACTGTAGAAGAAACAATAGAGAAACACTCACTCTCTAATGTTTTAGCACAAACAGTTAAAACTGGTATTATAAAATCCAATTTAATTCCTATGTGGGCTGGCTTGGCGCTCGGGATGTATAAAAATAAAATGACACTTTTGGACAATATACCAGAAATCATTTTTGCTACAATTGGTTCGGCTCTTGTTATCGGTGCGGCAGGTGCGTTTAATAACGTGTATGACCGTGATATCGATGCGATTATGCCCCGTACGAAAAATCGACCGACTGTAACAGGGGAGATGTCAGCAAAATCCACGATGATTTTAGCGATTGTTATGCTGATTGTTGGAGTAGGTGTCCTAGCATTAGCATCGCCACTAGCAGCTTTATTCGGTTTCATTGGTGTCTTTTTATATGTTGTACCGTATACAATGTGGACGAAACGTCGCACAATTTATAATACGGAAGTTGGTAGTATATCAGGTGCTGTTCCACCTTTAATCGGTTGGGCAGCGGTATCATCAGATATTACACATCCAGCTTTAATGGGTCTCTTTTTCGTTATGGTTATCTGGCAAATGCCACACTTTTATGCGATTGCGATTCGTAAGCATGCAGACTATGAAGCTGCCAATGTTCCGATGTTACCTGTTGTCAAAGGGATGCGTCGCACGTACTACCAAACGAATTTTTATTTAATATTGTTAATACTATCGAGCTTTTTATTTGGTTCGTTAAGTATGGGCATAATGCTTGTTGCGCTTCTACTAAGTGTCGCATGGCTTGTCATGAGTATTTACGGCTACCATAGCAATACAGATCAAGGAAAATGGGCGACAAAGATGTTTGTGTTCTCACTTTTCCATATGACAATTCTCTTCTCAACCGTTATTATTTACTCGCTAGCAGGGGTTATATTTAAATTATATTAATGGCTGTTTAAGAAATTCTAAAAAGGATAGCCAATTAGTTATGGTTAGTAAATGTTTCGTTGTGTAAAAATCAGTAGTACCTATATATAGACAAGCCCCACCACTGTTTTTGTGGTAGGGCTTGTCTTCTTTTATGCGCGTGATGCATCAACTTAAAACAGTGAATGAAGTATAACATTTATATATGAATGATTGCCGTGCAAAGAGCGACACTCCAGCAGGAACAGCACGAGCTAAAATTCGTTGAAGCTGTACCTGCGTATAGGGAGCTTATTGAGTGAAAATCGAAGTTTATTCTAGACTGTCTACCGGCTCGTTAACTTTTGGTTTTGCCACAGATGTAATGTGTCGGTTTGGCCATTCAAGTGCATGTAGTTGGCCGCCAAATACTGCACCACCATCAATTCCAATAATATTATTATCACCAAAATAGACATTGTAATTAGTGGGGTCTTGATGCAGTTTATACGTAGGGGTATGACCAAAAATCACTGTTTTTTCCCCTTGATAACCGGTATGAAATTCCTCTCGAATCCATAATAGTTGTAAAGGTTCGCTGTCTGCCAATGCTACATTAGGCACAACGCCACCGTGGACAAATATGGCATCTTCTAATTCGATATACATTTCAAACGTTTCAATAAGCTGCAAATGTTCTTCAAGCTTCGGTAATGTTTGAATGTATTGAGGTAATGTATTTGTAAGAAGAGCTTCTTCAAAATCTTCCGCCTTATAGCCATAGCTTGCAAGTGTTGCATCGCCACCACAAAGTGAAACCCAATGATTCCAAGCTTTCGGGATTCCAGAACGGCACGCTTTTAACATAAGTGCCTCATGATTCCCTAGAAGAACACGTGCCCCAGTTGCCTGTAGTTCTGCAACTATATTTAAAACACCACACGAAGCAGGGCCTCGATCAATATAATCACCAAGTAATATCAACTGATCTTGTGTGGCATCAAACTGCACCTTTATTAATAATTCTTCCAAAAGTTCTAATTCTCCATGTATATCACTAATAGCTAGAATCCGTGTCATATTAAAGCATCCTTTCCAGTTATAACAGGCGTTACTATTCATTATAGAGAAGAATCTTGCAAAATTCGACTTTTCTCGTTTATGAATGTCCAATGTTAGCTGTGCCTGTATAGATATGAGTGGCTAAAAAATATAAATTAATAGCAGAAAACAGCGGGTTAGATACAATTTTTGACTTTTTGTATCTTATGTCAGTACGAGAAAAAGCTATTATTCGTTTGTCTATACATTTGAAAATAAGCGAGAAGAGGAGAGGGGGGTGAAAGCGAAAGGGAGATGGGCAATAGTGAATGTGAAGATCATTCGAGATTGATCTTCACATTCGCATGAATTAGTTCTTGATTTTGTTCCATTCTTGCTCAGCAATTTTTTCGTCAAAGGTTGAGAGCAAGCGATAGTTGTCGGTATCTAAAATTCGAAAGTGATGGCTTATGACGTTTTGTTGTAAGCGGTAACCTTGCCATTCACTAAGGTTTTTCCACCATATGTATCCGCCCATCGTTTTTTCTTTTGGTTGTAATGTACCGTTATTGGCGATTAAGTCCACAACTTCTAATGGATCGCCGCCAAGCTCATGCTGTAATATAGAACTGTCTCGGCATAGTGCACAAACAGCCACTGCAGTCGTCCAGCCGGTTTTTATGCGACCTTTTTCAATTTGCACAAGTGTTTTTTTGGACAGCCCTAATAGGTCGCTCATTTGATCTTGCGTTAAATTTTTTTCTGTTCGAATTAATTTTAGTTTTTCTGAAATGAGTATGTTGAGTTGTTCACGATTCATGGCAAACACCCTTTCTATCAGGTTGTTACGCTCCATTATACATGAAAGTTGAAATAGTCGGCGAGGATTTGGAAGTGTACAATGAAAAGATGATTGTATACGGAGCTAAAGAAATAGACTGCTCAAAAAAATTACTTATTGAGCAGTCTGTTAGTCAGAATAACAGGCTATTAATATTCATATTTTTTTGTGTCAGATATGACACGGAAATGAATTCCTTTTATTTGGGCACTTACTTTATGACGCAGCGTATCAATATCCACCAGCTCATCACCGTCATTTACACACTCAGCGATTTCCTGTAATAGTTTCGTGAAGGCCTCTTTGAATAATGCGCGCATATTATCAAAATCAAGGCTTCTAAAGCTGCCATCAATATCAAATGCTTCTACAGAATTTAACTGCTTGGAAGCACCAGCAAAGCGATCATCGTATACGGTATAGTTTTCATCCGTGACAACGATAATGTATAATATTTCGCCAGTAATCGTTTTTAATTCGATATTTGTCTTGTGTTTTTTGACGTCGGTAATAATATGGATACCGTCTGAATGATATAGTTTAAAAAGTTTCATAACATTGCCCCCTAGGTATAGAATAATAGCTAATGCTATTATATAAAAATATGGCTAATAGTGGAATAAGTCGAAAGTATAGAGAACCTTTATATAGCCCATTGTATTAGCCTTCTGCTATAACTGGGGCACTTTTACGAAGTGGGCGTACTTCAATATAGTGAAGTTGATGACCATGTTGTTCATAGATGCTAAATACATACTGTGCTAGTTCAATGTTTTTAATAGCTTTAATGCCATTGTTCACTGTTAGGAACCAACCGCCTAGTGTTTCTACTTCCTCTGTATCCAATGATACTTGTAATAAATTTTCTACATCTTCTACAAGCATTTTTGCATTTAAAATATAATGATTATCGCCTATTTTCCGAATTTCAGCTACTTCATCATCGTCAAATTCATCGCGAATTTCGCCGACGATCTCTTCTAAAATATCCTCAACCGTTACAAGCCCTGAAGTACCACCATATTCATCCATTAAAATAGCCATATGGATACGTTCTTTTTGCATTCGGCCTAGTAATTGCTGAATAGGCGTCGTTTCTATTACGCGAATAACAGGATTAATAAAATTTTCGAGCATTAAAGACTCATCTGTTAGTTGCTCCAGTAAACCATGGGTAAATAACTCTTTAGCGTTAATAAAGCCTAAAATATTGTCGCGATCCCCATCATAAACAGGATAGCGCGTATATTTCTCTGTGGCGACATAATGAATAATATTGGTAAAAGTTTCGTTTTTTTCTATACCAGCAATTTCTGTTCGGGGAACCATAATTTCACGTGCAATACGTTCGTCAAATTCAAACACATTATTGACGAATTTTAACTCCGTTTTATTGATTTCACCGCTTTTAAAGCTTTCAGATAATAGTGAGCGTAGCTCTTCCTCTGTATGCGATATCTCGTGCTCATTCGCTGGCTTCATACCAAATAATCCGAGTAGTAGTCGTGCCGAGCCATTTAAAAACCAAATGAACGGATACATCAATTTATAGAAAGCGATAATTGGTTTAGCAAAAAGTAATGCGATCTTTTCGGTCTTTTGAATAGCCGCTGTTTTTGGGGCTAACTCACCGACAACAACATGTAAAAATGTTGCGATAGCGAAAGCGGAACCAATAGTGAAGATAGGGATATATTTATCCGCAATACCGATCATGTCAAAGAATGGATGTAACATGAATTCAAACGTTTTTTCACCAACCATCCCGATTCCGAGCGCAGTGATTGTTATGCCGAGCTGACAAGCAGATAAGTATTCATCCAAGTGATTAACGACATGCTTTGCTGGAATGGCTTTCTTATTGCCCTCTGCAATTAATTGGTCAAGTCTGGAAGAGCGCATTTTAACAATCGAAAATTCCGTTGCGACGAAAAAGGCGGTTAAAGCTAATAAAATGGTGAAAATTGATAAATTCAGTATGGTCTCCAAATAGTCGTTCTGCAAAACAGAACGTCACCTCCTAGGTATTAATAAGTAATAATAGCGACTGCATTAGTGCAATGCTTTCGGGTGAAACATTTTTTTTAATTGATTGGACATTTTGATTATCTTGCTTGTTCATTTGTTTAAGTAAAGATGATACATCATGTTCTAAATCTTGCATTTTTAATCGTAGTATTTGAACATCGATTTCTTCATAAGCTGTGTTATGGAGGGCGTGTTGGATTTCAACAAGTGAAAGCCCTTCTTGTTTACGTTGTTCAATAAAATAAAGTCGATCAATCATGGCAGGGTCGTAATAGCGATAGTTCGATGCGGAGCGTTCTGCTTCCAACAGGCCTATATTTGTGTAGTAATCAATTGTTCTTTTGGTAATGCCCGTTTTTTCAGCAAGCTCTCCAATTTTTAGTTTTTCTGTCCCAATGCAAGTACCTCCCAACCATCACGTGATACTTTGATTATAACGTGATGGTTTACGCGTATTCAAATAATAAGTGCTAATATTTCGAAATTGTAAGATTTCTTACTTTTAATGGCACGGTTCTTTTACAAAAAAATAGCTCTTCTAAACGAAATAATCGTTAGAAAAGCTAGCAGGCTTATTTTTTTAAATATGTATCATAAAGATGATGGAGTGCAACTTCACCATCCATTTGTAAAATTTTTTCATCATTAAAAACAAGCGTTATGGAAGTTTGTGAAGCATCAATCTGTTCGCCATTCATTGTACAGGTAACGCTTACAATGCCTGTTTCAGCAAGCTGTTTTTGCATTGCTTGATCCCAAGCTTGTTCAGAAAATAATGGTGCTTGCCAAGTGCCTTGTACATGCAGTTCATTTTTTTTGGCGTCATATTCCCAGCGTATGTCACGTAAAATAGTTTTAAATAGATCATTAATAGTAAAAGATTCATCGTTGTAGTTAATGGTTAGTGCTCTTATTGCATGGACATCACGGCTAACTGCGTTAGCTGCAGCATCAGCAGCAGAGTTAATGCCTGATACGGCATCTTTAATTTCAGATAGGCGGTCGCCACAGCCAGCAAGTAAGACAGACAGGCATGTTATAAAAGTGAGTTTTGTCATCCATTTCACAAGGAATACCCCCAGTTCTACTAGTTGTTACTATTATATTAACGAAAAGGAAATTATGAGGGAAGGGTGTGTAAGTGGCAGATTGTGACGTTTTTGCAACGAACCGACCTTTTCTTAGCGTTAAAGGTTCAGTTGGTTGATATTTCGTGAAAACCATTAGAAGGGGAGCGGTTGAAGATGAAAATTAATGATGAGATACTCGATCGTTTAGGCACGTATTTTGTTTATCATGCAGTGTATGATAATTATGGGATTACGTTTGAAAACTTTGTTGAACGGTGGATGCGGGGGATTCTTGAAGTTTAAGCTTGTGGATGCGCATAATATATTGGTAGACAAGTTCTGCTTTTTACAAATTAAAAAGAGTCGTGTTCTTTATTTGAACACGACTCTTTTATTAAATATGTTACGCCATATTATTTAAAGTAATTCGTAATAAATTGATTGGCTTCTTGCCAATTATAAACACGAACGACATTGTCAGGTACAGCAAGACGATTATATGGTGTATCGAAGAGGACAACAGGTATTTTTAATTCTTCAGCGAGCATCACAGCATTATCATGTTTATCTTCAAAGAAAGCTGATACGCTGTGCTTTTTTGCAGTAGCTAGTTTATCATGACTACCGATGAGCTCGATATGATCAAAAGGGATAGCCTGTGTTTTAAACCAGTTTCGTGTTATATCTGATACATTTTCACCACGTGCGGAAATGTAATATAGCTCATACGTATTTTGCCAAGCATTTAAAATTTCTTTGGCATCTTTAGCCGCTTCCGAAACTTCATACATATAAGGTTCATTTTCTTTAAACCACGCGTTAAATGCTGAACGATCTACTGGATGGGGGAAAGCTGATAAAAAATCATATTCGCACACATCATCCAGTGTAATATTGACATTATATTGTTTATTAATATGGGGGATTAGTGTACTAGGACATGTTACTGTCCCGTCAATATCAATCCCAAAACGGGGCTTTGTCGTCATGCAAGCACCTCCTTAGGCGTTCGCTTTCGCTGCTTCTTCAGCCGCACGTTTTTCCGCCATTTCTGCAGCTAGCTTATCGATTTCCTTTTTCAGCTCTTCTACCATTGTTTCTTCCGGCACTTTACGAACTGTTTTACCTTTCATAAATAGCAGACCTTCACCACGTGCACCAGCGATACCGATATCCGCTTCACGCGCTTCCCCAGGTCCGTTAACCGCACAGCCTAAAACGGCTACTTTTAAAGGTACATTCAATTTTGAAATGTATTCTTCTACTTCATTGGCAATCGAAATGAGGTCGATTTCAATACGTCCACATGTAGGGCATGAAATCAATGTCGCCATATTAGAAGCTAAGCCAAAAGATTTTAAAAGTTCACGTGCAACTTTTATTTCCTCCACAGGGTCGGCTGAAAGCGAAATACGAAGTGTATTACCAATGCCTTTTGACAGAATCGCTCCAAGTCCAGCAGCCGATTTAACAGTGCCAGCAAATAGTGTACCTGATTCTGTAATACCTAAATGTAGAGGGTAATCGAATGCTTTTGCAGCTTTTTCATATGCTTCAATAGCTAAATTAACATCCGATGCTTTCATGGACACGATAATATCGTGGAAATCTAAGTCTTCCAAAATTTTAATATGATGTAGCGCTGACTCTACCATGCCATCAGCAGTAGGGTAGCCGTATTTTTCAAGAATATGACGCTCTAAAGAACCAGCATTAACACCGATACGGATCGGAATCCCTTTTGCTTTTGCAGCTGTCACAACGGCCTCTACTTTTTCTTTACGTCCAATATTACCTGGGTTAATACGAACTTTATCAATACCATTTTCGATTGCTTTTAAAGCTAATTTATAATCAAAGTGAATATCAGCTACTAATGGAATATGGATACGCTTTTTAATTTCGGCAATGGCATCAGCCGCACGCTCATCTGGTACTGCAACACGAACGATTTGACAGCCCGCCTCTTCAAGTCGCAAAATTTCTGCAACCGTTGCTTCGACATCATGTGTTTTTGTTGTACACATACTTTGAATGAATAATTCATTACTACCACCAATTGTTAAATTACCGACACGTACAGGACGTGTTTTTGAACGGTGACAAATTTCACTCATTAACTTTCTCTCCTTTTCGGCCATAACTTTCAGCCGTCACTGACACTTATTTTAGCAGTGTAAGAAAATAAGGACAAGGAAGAAACGTTAACTTTTCATTTTCCGCATTTGTTTTCGAATTCAAAAGAGAGAGGAAGCTTAATATTTTCGCCTGGTACAAGTGCTTGTATTTGGAGATGCGGATTTAATTGATAAAAAAGCTCCAGCCGTTCAGGAAAGGTCATTGGCACTTTTGCAGGGTGTAGTGCAAATAAGCTATGTATCGTATCGCCTTGAATAGTTTGGACTGTAATGTAAGCGGGCTCGCGTTGGTCTTCGCACAGACCGTTTTGACCTTCTTTAGGATAGAAGGCAGCGAGTGATAATGTGCCTTCTGTTAAATCTACTTTCACGACAAATGCAATGAGCACGATGGCAACCGTTAATAAGAATGCTCGCAAAAAAACCCCTCCTTTTTCTACACTATATTGAGAAGAGAGGGGAATCATACCTATTATTTTAAATTTGGTTGTTTTGGATATTTTGTAAAGGCCGTGATTAATAGAATAATGGTTAAAAGTAATGACAAGATAGAGAGGATCGTACTTGCATTGGGAAAATATTCTGCTAGCATGCTAATAATGGTCGACCATGTAATAGCAAACGTAGTTGTGCGCCAAATATGACGATACTCACCGCGACGTTTCATGACCTTTACAATAAATAAACCGGCTAAGGCATAAAGCGCAATTTGTCCGAAAATTAACATCGTTGTCATCACAAACAGCATAATAAATGTGACCGGATATAATAACCATTTTATTTCATTTATGTATTCCGTTATCCCACTAATATCTAGCGTATTGACAGACATATCCGTAGTAAAACGTCCAAATGAAAATACCGTCACGATCGTAATTAATAAAAAAGTATATTGAATAACTTTTCCAATAGGTAATAAACGATAGGCTGCTAGTTTTTTAGGATGTAGTAAGCTATCAAGCAATAATTGTGAGTGTTTCATAATTTATATCTCCTCCAAACGTTATTCTAACATGTTCAAGAATGTCTAGATATGGACTGAGTAACTTTATCTGAGAATTCATTGTTAAAATGTTAACATTGTGTAAAGAAGTTAAAGGTTTTCTTTACTTTTTGTACATTTTCATTTAATGATTAGAAATAGATTAGTAGAGACGTAGGAATTGGAGCGAAAACCATTGACAATAGATTGGCAAAGCATATTATTTCAATTTTTAGGTGGATTAGGGGTCTTTTTATTTTCCATAAAATATATGGGTGATGGCTTGCAAAAGTCTGCAGATGACCGACTCCGTGAATGGTTAAATCGTTTTACAACGAATCCGTTAATGGGGGTATTAGTTGGAATTATCGTCACAGTTTGTATTCAGTCAAGCTCTGCGACAACCGTTATCACTGTGGGCTTAGTAAGTGCTGGCTTCTTAACACTACGGCAAGCAATTGGTGTCATTATGGGGGCTAATATTGGTACGACCATAACAGCATTTATTATCGGTATTAATATTGGTATTTATTTTTATCCACTACTAGCAATTGGCGCAGCATGTTTATTTTTCTTTAAAAAAGCATTTTATCATCATATCGGGCAAATAGTTTTTGGATTTGGTGGTCTATTTTTAGGGTTAGAGTTAATGAGTGCAAGTATGCAGTCGCTCCATCAATTAGCGGATTTTGCCTCGCTGACGATTCATCTGAGCAACCAGCCGGTACTCGGCATCTTTCTCGGTACTATTTTTACGTTGCTTGTGCAAAGCTCGACAGCGACCGTCGGCGTTTTGCAAGGCTTATATGCAGAGCAGTTAATCGGCTTAGATGGCGCATTACCGATTTTATTTGGCGAAAATATTGGCACGACGATTACGGCTGTATTAGCGTCGTTAGGTGCTTCCATCTATGCAAAGCGGGCGGCAGCAGCGCATGTCTTGTTTAATGTTTTTGGGACAGTCATTTTTATGTTGCTTTTCACCCCATTTATCAACTACGTCCAGTGGATTAGTCAGGTGTTTCATTTAGAGCCACGTATGCAAATTGCTGTCGCACACGGTTCGTTTAATGTTTTTAATATGTTGATTCAGTTACCATTTATTGCAGGTTTATCATTACTCGTAACAAAATTATTGCCTGGACATGATGGCAATATCGATGTGACGACGAAACATTTAGATCCAGCGTTTATTGATTCTTCTCCTGCCATTGCATTGGGGCAGGCAAAAGAGGAAGTTTTACGAATGGGTGAGCATGCATTACGGGGTCTAGAAGAAACGTTTTATTATATGAAAACAGGAGATGCTGCCCATATTCCAACAGTATTGCAGCTGGAAGTGGCACTGAATCACTTAGATAAAGAAATAACGAACTATTTAGTGATGGTGTCAAAACAACCACTGTCTCATGCAGATTCGCTTCGTCATCATACACTGTTAACGAATGTCCGCGATATCGAGCGCATCGGCGACCATTTTGAAAATATATTAGAGCTTTTACAATATAAAGAACATCATGAAGTAACGTTAAGTAAATCAGCGCGCCAAGATTTAATTGGCATGTTTAGTCTCGCCATTGAGGCGGTACGTAAAAGCATAGAGGCACTTGATACAGCAAGTTTAAGTTTGGCACAAGAAGTGACAGAGCTAGAAAGTTTAATCGATGATATGGAGGATAAACTAAGACAAAAGCATATCGCACGCTTAAATACAAATGAATGTAGTGGCGCTGCAGGTATTGTCTATACCGATATTGTTAGTAATTTAGAGAGAATCGGGGACCATGCTGTGAATATTGCTGATTCTATATTAGGTATTCGTCATTAACGATGAAACTTTCGACAATCTATTTCGTATGTAAGGCAATGCACGACAAAAGGAGAGAGCATGTATGGAAGTCGTTGGCTGGATTGTAGTGATTGCCTGCTTTATCGTTTCATTTGTTGGTTTAGTGTATCCGATAATTCCAGGTGTATTATTTTTAATCGGTGGTTTTTTACTGTATGGATTATTTTTTTCATTTGCCGATTTAAGCTGGTGGTTTTGGGCGATTGAAATCGTATTTGTTGTCCTATTATTTGCTGCTGATACGGTTGCCAATGCGTTGGGTCTTAAAAAATTCGGCGGTTCAAACGCAGGAATGTGGGGCAGTACAATTGGCTTGTTAATTGGGCCTTTCGTTATTCCGGTTGCAGGGATTTTATTAGGACCTTTTTTAGGAGCAGTGATAGCGGAGCTCATTGTTGAGCGCAGAACGGTTGGAGAAGCGGTGAAAAGCGGTGTTGGCTCCCTTGTCGGTTTTTTTACGTCAACGATTGCCAAAGCTGTTATTCAAATCGTGATGATTATTTTGTTTTTTATCACCATTTAACGCGAAGCTTTGTGGAGGTAATTATAAAGTTTAACAAATTAAAGAAATGGGTATATTAGAAACTGGGTTATTTTTTCGGTCAAAAGGCTGAAATCTTTCATTTGAGGTATTTTTCATTGAATGGTTTGACCAATTTTGATAATCTAAGGATGTACTAATTATTTCTTTATTTTAGGGAGGAACTTTAAAATGGCTTATGAATTACCACAATTAACTTATGCTTATGACGCATTAGAACCAAATATCGATGCAAAAACAATGGAAATTCACTATTCTAAACACCACAATACTTATGTAACAAATTTAAACGCAGCAGTAGAAGGTACTGAATTTGCAGAAAAAGACATTAACGACTTAATCGCAAATATCGATGCACTACCAGCTGACAAACAAACTGCAGTTCGTAACAATGGTGGCGGACATGCTAACCACACACTATTCTGGGAATTAATCGCGCCAGGCGGTTCAAATACACCAGTTGGTGAAGTAGCAAAAGCAATCGACGCTAAATTTGGTTCTTTCGATGCTTTCAAAGAAGAGTTTGCAAAAGCTGCAACAACTCGTTTCGGTTCAGGTTGGGCTTGGTTAATCGTTGATGGTGATTCAGTAGCAGTAACATCTACACCAAACCAAGACTCTCCAGTGATGGAAGGTAAAACACCAATTTTAGGATTAGATGTTTGGGAGCATGCATACTACTTAAACTACCAAAACCGTCGTCCAGATTACATCGGTGCATTCTGGAACGTAGTAAACTGGGATGTAGTTGAAGCTAAATTCCAAGCTGCAAAATAATCGTTGCAAAAAGCAAATGGATGCTATTTCTGCAAAGCAGAATGACTAGCGGATGTTTACTCATAATTTTATTTATAAAGGGCTATGCACAAGGTGAACAACACCTTGACATAGCCTTTTTTTATGTACAAAGGTAACGAGTGCTATGTACAGTGCAAGTGGAATAATTAAATGAAAATTTCATGTGCATGAAAGGAAACTTTTCTAGCGAAGTTCCGTCAAATATGATGACGATTTTAGTTAAGGATTAGGGCGTTAGTTCATTGGAGACAATTGTCCAAAAGTGGGACGGCAGTGGAAAAACCAAACGAACAACTGACGACGGAAAACCGTTCGCTTCTTGTATGTAAAAATGCGTCTGTCCGTTGTGTGCTCTTTCTATTGAATGATGAACAGAGGAATTATGAAATTGGCTTTTCTGACTGTACATCCAATGGTATACTAGGTATCGTGTATTGAAACAGTAATTAGATGAGGAGGGGAATACATATGCGCAAAGCACCCGGGAAAAATCGCGCAGCGAGTGTTAAAGCCAAGCATCACTCTAATTTAACATTTCGTATGAATGTCCTTTTCTTTGCTATATTTATCGTATTTTCGATGTTGATTTTTAGGCTTGGTTATATGCAAATTGTTAAAGGGGAAGAGTATGTTCGTGTGTTAGAACGGACTGAGGAAGTTCCTGTTAATACAAGTGTGCCAAGAGGTCGAATGTATGATCGTTATGGCCGAATTTTAGTTGATAATCAGCCGGAAAATGCGATTACATATACAAAAATGCAGACGACAACTACGGAGGAAATGCTTGCAATCGCTGAAAAACTGGCACAATTGATTGATCAGCCAACAAATCGTGTGACATTACGTGATAAATATGATTTTTGGATTTTAAAAAATCATGATAAAGCGTACGCGAAAATTTCAGAAGCAGAGCAAACGAAAATTAAAACACAAGAAAATATTACGACAAGTCAAGCAAATGCAGAGATTGATAAAATTGTACGTGAGCGCATTACAGATGAAGAATTAGCACAGTTGACGGATGCTGATTTAGAAGTATTAGCGATTTACCGCGAGATGGTATCCGGTTATAATTTATCACCACAAATTATAAAAAGTGAAAATGTATCAGCGGACGAATTTGCTCGTGTTTCTGAGCGTTTAACAGAGCTACCAGGCGTTAATACGACAACAGACTGGAAGCGTGTCAAACTATCCCCGCTTTCTGTATTAGGACGTACGACTGTGCCAACGAAGGGTATCCCAAAAGATAAGCTAAATTATTATTTAGCACGAGACTATTCACGTAATGACCGCGTAGGGGAAAGTTATATTGAAGCGCAATATGAAGAGCTACTACAAGGGCAAAAAACAGTTGTAAAAAATATTACGAATAAAAAAGGGCAAGTTGTTGATACCGTTACAACGTATGAAGGTGAGCCCGGCAAAGATTTAATCTTAACATTTGATAGTGAGTTACAAGCAACTAACGAAAAAATTGTAGAAGAAGAATTGCTGAAGTTAAAAGCAATGTCTGGCTCTAGCTTATTAGATCGTGCATTCTTAGTCATGATGGATCCAAACACTGGTGATATATTATCAATGGTCGGTAAAAAAATCGAAAAGGATTCTGAAACTGGGAAAAATGTCGTTGTAGATTATGCCTATGGCTCGTTTACAACAGCCTATGAAGCAGGGTCTGTCGTAAAAGCTGCAACGTTACTAACTGGCTATAACTTAGGGGCCATTACACCGAATACCGTATTAGGAGATGAACCGATTCATTTACTTCGCACACCTGTAAAAAAATCGATATTCAATCCTGGTGGTTATATTTCGATGGACGGTTTAAGTGCACTTGAACGATCTTCCAACGTTTATATGTTTAAAACGGCATTGCTAATTAATGGCACACCGTATAGTTATAACATGCCACTACGCTTGAATGATCAAACATTCCCGAAAATGCGTAATTCCTATGCACAGTTTGGCTTAGGTGTTAAAACAGGCATCGATCTCCCAAATGAATTTAGTGGTGTCCAAGGTCCATCAGGTCCTACAGAGGGTGGTAAAGCGCTCGACTTAGCCATTGGACAGTATGATACGTATACACCGCTTCAGCTAGCACAATATATTTCAACGATCGCGAATGGTGGCTACCGTATTCAACCACATGTTGTGAGAGAAGTGCGTGAGCCGTCAAAAGATGGTCAACAGCTAGGACAATTAGTAACAGAGGTAGGTCCAAGAATTTTAAATCGTATCGATAATTCTGAAGATGAAATTAATTATATTAAAAAAGGACTTCGTCGTGTTTATACGGGCTCAAATGGTACGGCACGTTCAGCATTTGCGAATGCACCTTTTACAGCTGCCGGAAAAACAGGGACAGCCGAAGTAGTTTACTATGGACCATTACGTGAGCGTTATGGCACAAATACGACTAATTTGACGCATGTTGGTTTTGCGCCATATGAAAATCCTGAAATTGCATATGCTGTTGTTATTCCATGGGTATCAACTAACTTGAATGTCCATTTATCAAGTAATAACGTGATTGCAAGACGTGCATTAGATGCTTATTATGACTTGAAAGAAAAATACGATAAGACAAAAGTGTCCGATAATAAAGTGGAACAACCAATCTTACCTGCTATTACAAAAGATAAAATTGGTGAAGATGAACAAGAATAAAAAACCGCTAGCGCATTTTTTAATGCCTAGCGGTTTTTTTTAGATTGACGTGTATGATGGACGCTTATCGGCTGCTATCGGCAAGGTCTCCTGGTTTTCAGCGATTGCTTCGAAACTATTCAGCGATTGCTAGACCAAGAGCGGCGATTTACGATGCTGAAAGCTGTTGGATTGCTATTTCAAACTGTTGTTTCGGTTTATTTCCATAGAGCTCTCTATTATTACAGAAATAAGTTGTCACCATAAAATCTATCGCTTCCTGTAAAGATAATGCTCGATGATCCATAATCAACGTTAAATATGTTTTAAAGTAATCGGCATTTTGTACTTTTGCATGCTTCATCACAAAGTCAAACCCCTCTGATGTTATTTCCTGACACAAATGCTAATTATAACACTATTCAATTAGGAAGCAAACAATATAAAGTCAATTGTAAATGCTTCTTTACAATCGTTTACAAAGCATTACATTCCTTTACGTGTCTTTTACGAACGATTTATACGAATTCAACATTCAGTCATTATAGTAAAGATTGTAAGGCAAATAACAAATAAAAATGTTAATGACGGAGGCAAATGAGATGAAAAAGTGGAAGTACTTAACGATGACAGCGGTAATGGGTTCAGCATTAATGCTAGGTGCATGTAGTGGAGACAGCTCATCGCAAAACGGTAACAATGCAGAAACAAATGCACCAGCGAACTCAGGACAAGAAGCTGCTGACGAAAAACTGCAAGGGTCTGTTGCTGGTGATGGGTCATCAACAGTAGCGCCAATTATTGAAGCAGTTGTTGAAGAGTATGCAGGTGCACAACCGGATGTCAAAGTATCGGTAGGTGTTTCTGGTACTGGTGGCGGCTTTGAAAAATTCATCGCAGGTGAAACAGACTTTTCAAATGCATCCCGTTTTATAAAAACTGAAGAGAAAGAAAAACTTGAGCAAGCTGGCATTGCTTATACGGAATTAGCTTTAGCTTATGACGGATTATCAGTAGTGGTGAACACTGAAAATGATTGGGCAAAAGATTTAACGGTAGAACAATTAAAGAAAATTTGGACTGAGGATGGCACAGAGAAAAAATGGTCTGATATCGACCCTTCTTGGCCAGCAGAAAAAATCGTATTCTACTCACCAGGTACTGACTCAGGTACGTACGATTACTTTGATGAAGTCGTGTTAGATGGTGCGGATCTAGTAAGTGCAGCCACATTATCAGAGGATGATAATATGCTAGTACAAGGTATTGCTGGTGACAAATACGCAATTGGCTTCTTCGGTTTTGCTTACTACCTAGAAAATAAAGATAAGTTAAATATTGTGAAAGTCAATGGCATTGAACCAACACATGACACAATTGAAAAAGGCGAATATACGCCACTTTCACGTCCACTATTCACATATGTGAAAAATAGTGCGATGAAAGATAATGCTGCAGCGTATGATTTCGTCAAGTTCACACTTGAAAATGCAGGGGATATGGCGGAAGCAGTAGGTTATGTTCGTCTACCTGAGGATAAATATGCTGAAGGCTTAAAAACGTTAGAAGGCTTAAAATAAGTAGTCATGCATAGGGGGAAAGAGATGTATGCTCTTTCCCTCGCTTATTGGAAAGGAGCACCCAATGGTTTCTCATAAAGAAAATAAGACATCATCTGTGCAGCAATTAATTGCAAATTCGCGCAATCATAAAACAAAGAAAATAGTGGAAAAAGCCATGCCAGCTTTATTATTTTCTGCAGCGCTTATCTCGATTTTGACGACATTTGGCATTGTTTTCACCCTTATTTTTGAAACGTTTGAGTTTTTCAAACGTGTTTCGATTACGGATTTTCTATTTGGTACACAGTGGCTACCGTTTTCTGGGAAGGAGCCGTTATTTGGGATATTACCGCTAATCGCAGGGACACTGAAAGTCACATTGATCGCAGTCGTTGTAGCAGTGCCATTTGGTATCGCATCAGCTATCTATTTAAGTGAATATGCCAGTGAAAAAACACGCCGTACAGTAAAGCCTATATTAGAAGTATTGGCAGGCGTACCAACAATCGTTTATGGTTTCTTTGCCTTAACATTTGTAACACCTATGTTACAAGCGATTATTCCAGAGCTTAAGTTGTTTAATGCACTTAGTCCGGGAATCGTTGTAGGTATTATGATTTTACCAATGATTACATCTTTGTCAGAGGACGCAATGTCATCTGTTCCAAACAGTATGCGTGAGGGAGCTTTAGCGCTAGGGGCTACGAAGTTTGAAGTAGCGATAAAAGTTGTGTTACCAGCGGCATTATCGGGTATTGTCGCTTCAGTCGTACTTGCCATTTCCCGGGCAATTGGGGAGACAATGATTGTGTCTCTCGCAGGTGGATCAACACCGAAATTTGATTTCAATGTGACAGATTCCATCCAAACGATGACTGCTTATATTGTACAAGTTTCTACTGGTGATGCTGGTTATGGAACGACGATTTATTATTCGATTTATTCGGTAGGATTCACTTTATTTATCTTTACATTAGTAATGAATTTAATCGCTCATTATATTTCGAAACGCTTCAGGGAGGTTTACTAGCATGCGCTATATCGATGATACAGTCGTCAAGAAAAGAATGACAAAGCGTATTACATTCAATAAAGTGTGGAAGTCCTTATTTTTCTTGGCAACTACCTTTGCGCTTGTCATGCTAGCTATTTTGCTCTACCGTATTGTGACGCAAGGCATTGATTATTTAAATTTTGATTTCCTAACGAATTTTGCTTCACGCTTTGCGGATAAGGCAGGAATCAAAGCAGCATTAGTCGGCTCGTTATGGTTGATGGGTGTTGTTGCGCCGGTGTCCATCATTTTAGGTGTTGGCACAGCGATTTATCTAGAAGAATATGCAAAGAAAAATAGATTAAATGATTTTATTCGCATGAATATCTCAAACTTAGCAGGTGTGCCATCCATTGTTTTTGGTTTACTGGGGTTAACAATTTTTGTTCGTATGTTGGGGCTAGGTAAAAGTATTTTAGCAGCAGGTTTAACAATGAGTTTATTAATTTTACCTGTCATCATCGTGGCAGCGCAGGAAGCCATTCGTGCTGTACCGAATGAACAACGTGAGGCATCCTACGGTATGGGTGCGACAAAATGGCAAACCATTTTACGTGTCGTTTTACCAGCCGCTATACCAGGGATTTTAACAGGTAGTATTTTAGCATTGTCTCGTGCAATAGGTGAAACAGCTCCTCTTGTAGTGATAGGGATTCCTGTAATACTGCAGTTTTTACCGAATGATCTATTAAGTCAATTTACCGCATTACCAATGCAAATTTATGATTGGGCAAAACGTCCGCAAGAGGCATTTCAATATGTAGCGGCAGCGGGAATTTTAGTGCTGATGATCGTGCTGTTATTGATGAATTCCATCGCTATTTTTATTCGAAATAAATTCCAAAAACGTTATTAATGAGGTGACCTTATGGTAATAGATTTTAAAGAGGAAAAAACAGTTGTTCAATCAATCAATAGGAATGTGAAGCCTGTTGCTGAAGTGGCAAAAAAAGTGGTCTATGACACACGTAACTTAAATTTATGGTACGGTGAGCATCATGGTTTAAAAGATATCAATTTAAGTATTTATGAAAATGAAGTAACAGCCATTATTGGCCCTTCAGGTTGTGGGAAATCTACCTATTTAAAAACGTTGAACAGAATGGTGGAGCTCGTGCCAATTGTCCGCACATCTGGCGAAATATTGTATCGTGAGCGAAATATTTTAGATAAAAACTATACAGTAGAGGAATTGCGTACGCGCGTAGGAATGGTGTTCCAAAAGCCGAACCCATTCCCAAAATCAATCTATGATAATATTGCCTACGGCCCACGTATTCATGGCATTAAAAATAAAAAAATACTGGATGAAATCGTTGAAAAATCATTGCGCGGTGCAGCGATTTGGGATGAAGTGAAAGATCGTTTAAATCAAAATGCATATGGACTATCAGGTGGTCAGCAACAGCGTATTTGTATCGCGCGTTGTTTAGCGATTGAGCCAGATGTTATTTTAATGGATGAACCAACGTCTGCACTGGACCCGATTTCTACATTAAAAGTAGAAGAGCTTGTCCAAGAGCTGAAAAAAGATTATTCAATTGTTATCGTGACACATAATATGCAACAAGCGGCGCGTATTTCGGACCGTACAGCATTTTTCCTCAGTGGTGAAGTCGTTGAATATGACAAAACAGATGTGATCTTCCAAACACCTGCTGACCAACGCACGGAAGATTATATTTCAGGACGCTTCGGCTAAGCATTGGAGGAACGATAGATGGCAGTACGTGAACGCTTTGAGCAAGAATTAAAAGAAATTCAAGGACAGTTTGTAGAAATCGCAACGCGCAGTATTGATGCGTTAAAAACAGCATTTGATGCGTTATTGGAGCAAAACTTAGAGAAGTCGTTAAAAATACTGGAAGATGATTTAGTCATTAATCGCCTGGAGGAAGAAATTAATGATCGGGTCATTTTAATGATTGCTAAGCAACAACCGGTTGCAACAGATTTGCGCCGCCTTATGGTCCTTGTCAAAGCGGCATCTGATATGGAGAGAGTGGGGGACTATGCGGTCAATATCGCCAAAGAGACAATCCGTTTAGGTAAACAACCACTTGTCTTCCCAACAACTAATTTACAAACGATGTGTAATAAAACAGTCGAAATGCTAGAAAGCATCATTACAGCTTTCAAGGAAGAAGATACAGTGCGCGCAAAGGAAATTGCTGAACTGGATGATTATGTAGATGATTTATATGGGGCTACCGTTACCTTATTACTGCGGGCTGGTGCAGAAAATCCAGCGCATATTTCGCAAATTACCCATTTAACGTTTGTCTGCCGTTATCTTGAACGCTCGGCAGATCATGCAACAAATATTGCCGAACATTTATTTTACCTTATAAAAGGTAAACATTATGAATTGAATAATTAAAATTGTGTAAGTGCCTGGCACTTCACATCCTGAAGGGCTGCGTTATGTGGCCCTTCTTTTTTTTTGAAAATATTGAAGGAGCAGCAACATTGCGCTTGCTACATACGTCAAATACTGTAGTGTGTTATTGTATTGTCAAAAAAATAATTTGGTTATACTATAAACATTATCCCGAAAAAAATGTGCGTAGGAGGTGCTGCTTCATGAAAGGTACTGTAGAATCACTTATCAAGAAACTAGGCTTAGACATTTCGTCCGAACAACGCCAATACTTAGGTTTTCTATTTGAAAATTTACATCTAGAAGAACTAAGTGACAAGGAACAACATTTTTTTGTTGAGTACTTTTATAAAAGTGAGGCACTACGAAAAATGGCAGCATTTGCACTTGAGCTAGCGGACGTTATGCATGAAATACGTGAAAATGTACCGACCATTGAACAAGCTGAACGGCTGGCGAATGGTAAAGAGCAACGTTTGTATTATGAGCAAAAACGGCAAGAAACGAGGCGCCAAAAGCTAAAGCAACAAACGGCTAAAAATGGCAATGTGCTCTATGTTCCATTTAATGATTACAAGCAAGAGCGAGGACCATTCATTATTTGTCTTGAACAAACAGCTGGAATGGCAAAGTATTCGGAGCTTTGTAAAAGCATGATATTACCTTTATTTTTAAATGCCCATCAAGAGCAAAGAGATTTATATATCGTGCCATACGATTGTCAAATTCATGTCCATTATCGCTTTGAAAATGGTCATTTAAATTTATCAGATTTTAAAGATTTTATTGAATATCAGGCTAAAGGGGAAGCAGCTATGTTGCCCGTTCTACAGTTTGTAAAAGGTTTGCTACAAGAAAATCAGCATTGTACTGAAACAGATGTCATTATTTTTACGGAAGGTGATCCTGTTGATGGCCCATATTTATTAGGGAAGCATGCAAAGACGATGTTAGAGGAAATGAAGCAACGTTACCATGCCGAGTTTTCCGTTATTGCTATGAATGAGCACCGTTTTAATGAGCATCATTTTTGGTTTGCCAATAAGGCGATTTTTGCCGACGATGCGATTCAATAACATGCCAAGCTGACCAGAGCATTGGTCGGCTTATTTGTATTGTCGATAGTGCTGTTTTATAGACTAGCCTATACGAGTAACACTATAAAAAATGTACATAGGTAAGTAAAAGGAGAATTACATGGATTCAATGAAATGGTTATTTCCGAACGTCACTGCACCAACTTGGATGGATATTGCAGTGGCAGTGGCGTTGTGCGTATTTGGTTGGTTATTCCAACATTTTGTACTTAAGAAGATGATTACGAGCAGTGTGGCATTTTTAAAAAGGAGGCAGCGCAATTTTCAAGCGACTGTCCTTGCCCAATTTAATAATGCTATCCGTTATGCGTTTATGTCAGCGGTAGTCGTTCTAAGTTTATCAAGTTTACTTAAAGTGTTTTTATTTACACATTTTGCAACAAAGAATTTTGTATTATCGATCATGGTGTTTTTTGCGTTTAAAGGCGTCTACGATGTGCTGCATTATTATACGAAGAAACCATTAGAGTTACATAATGATGAGGAACAAAATGTGCTATTACCGTTCTTTTTACGCATTGGTAAAGTGCTAATTATGATTTTAGCCATGTTTACGATTGCATCATTTTGGGACTTTAATTTAAATGGTTTTTTAACGGGTATTGGTTTAACGGGAGTAGCGATAGCCTTTGGTATTCGAGATACGCTGGCACATGTATTTGGGGGGATGTCAGTTGCACTCGACAATCCATTTCAAATTGGCGATTGGATTGCAACTGAGGATCAAAAAATTGAAGGGACCATTGAAGATATCAATTTGCGTAGTACGCTTATTCAAACAGGCGACAAAGGGCTTGTCTATGTGCCAAACTCGTATTTAGTGAATCGTCCAATTTATAATTTATCAAAGCGAGAAAAGCGAAAATGTGAATTGTATTTATTTGTTGCGGCTGAAAATGAAGAAGAAAAATTACGCAATGCGTTAAGTGCCATTCATCAGCAAATTTATTTGCATGCCGATACTGAAAAAGATATGATTCATGTTTATATTGATGAGTTTCATCACACATCGTATCGCGTTTTAGTGCGGTTCTACGTCGCTTCCAATGATACTGCCGTGATGTTAGCTGTGAAGCAGGATGTGTTATTTGCTATTCGTCAGATTGTTAATGATGACGAAATTATTCTTGCTGAACAAGCGGACGATAACTGCTAACAATAGCGGAAAATAATTTGAATTGTTCAATACTTTACATTACAATGAAGACGAGGTATCAGCTTAGATGAAGAGTAGTAACTATTATTATTTGTTGAAGAGAGCTAGCGCTTGGTGGAAGCTAGTACAAAGTAATAGTGAATGGACTTCGGAGCTCTAATCTAGAAATCACTAGTATGGATTAGCGTTCGCCTACGTTATAAGGCATTGAGAGGCTCTTTTTTGTAGAGCAATGAAGGTGGCACCACGGCTTTTCCGTCCTTTGCGATGGAAAGGCCTTTTTATATGTTTTTTTGGTGTAGCAGAGCAGAGTAAAGGAGAGATTGAGTATGACAGTTGAGCTTAGCAGATTTGCCATGAAGGTATTACAAGGGGATATGATGACACCGATATCGGTCTATCAATCCCTTGCAGGGAAGCATAAGATGTTATTTGAATCTTCAGCGAAGCATGAGGAAAGTGGGCGTTATTCCTTTATTGCGGTAAACCCGATAGCCGAGCTAATCGGAGATCAAAACGGTTATCAGTTGACGAAAGGGTTGGAGATTGATAATGCTAGCGATAATGTATTGAAAAAATTAAAAGAGGTTATGCCATTTCACGATGTGGCTTACCCATTTGCCTTTTTCGGTGGCGCGATTGGCTATTTTGGCTATGAAACGGCCTTTTATGCCGAAAAAATTGGTGAGTATTTAGAAGATGCTTTAACAATGCCCGATGTCCATGTTTTTTTCTATGATACATTTATCGTATTTGATCATTTAAAACAAGAGGTTACACTAGCAGCAATCGATTTATTTCATGAAGGTCGTTCACAGGACGCGATGGAAGCTGCTATTGCTGAACTAGAGAGTCAGCTTTGTGCTGGTACTACATTTGGTGCGATGGAGCTAGGTACATTAGATTTCCAACCGATGATTGTGAAGGAAGCGTTTATTGCCATTGTCGAGCGAGCAAAACAACATATTATAAAGGGTGATATTTTCCAAATTGTATTATCCCAACGCTTTTCATCACCGTTTACAGGGAATCCATTTGCCTTATATCGTCAGTTGAGAACATCGAATCCTTCACCTTATATGTTTTATATGGATTTTGGGGCGTACACTATTTTAGGCACTTCTCCAGAGAGTCTTGTGAAAGTCAAAGATCGCTATGTGACGACTAATCCAATTGCAGGAACGAAGCCACGTGGTGCAACACAACAAGAGGACGAAGCGATGGCTAAAAGCTTATTAGCGGACAAAAAAGAAATCGCTGAACACCGCATGTTAGTTGATTTAGGGCGAAATGATATTGGGCGCATCTCCAAAGTAGGCACAGTCAAACTTCAAAAATATATGAACATAGAACGTTATAAGCATGTCATGCATATCGTATCTGAGGTCGTGGGTGAGCTGCGTGATGATGTGCATGTTTTGGATGTGCTAAGCGCATGTTTACCTGCTGGAACAGTGTCTGGTGCACCAAAAATTCGAGCGATGCAGTTAATTAACGATCTGGAACCAGTAAAGCGCGGCGTTTATGCAGGAGCAGTAGGCTATATTTCAGCAACAGGAGATATGGACTTAGCGCTTGCCATACGTACAATGGTCATTAAAGATGGGCATGCCCATGTGCAGGCAGGGGCTGGTGTTGTCTATGATTCAGTGCCCTTGTCTGAATATGAAGAAACATTGAATAAAGCTCGTGCGCTACTGGAGGTAAAAAAATGATATTACTAATCGATAATTATGATTCATTCACATATAATTTATTTCAGCAAGTAAGTATGCTTGGCAAGGAAGTACGTGTAGTACGAAATGATGACATCACAATTGATGAAATAATTGACATAAACCCTGAAGCGATTATTTTATCCCCAGGGCCGGGAACACCAAATGAGGCGGGGATTACTGTGCAAGTTGTTCAGGAATTATATAAACAATATCCGATTTTAGGCATTTGCTTAGGGCATCAATCAATCGGGCAGGCATTTGGTGGCGCCATTGTGCAAGCAAAAAATATAATGCATGGCAAATTATCTACATTACAATACGAGCAGACAGGCGTTTTCGCCCAGTTTGTTGGTGAAATAGAAGTCATGCGCTATCATTCGTTAATAATTGAGCCGTCAACTTTACATGAAGATTTCATCATTACGGCCACTTCAAGTGATGATGGCGAAATTATGGCCATTCAACATAAGCACTATCCACTTGTCGGATTACAATTCCATCCTGAATCCATCGGCACGAAAGCAGGTACAGCAATCGTGCAAGCCTTTTTAGAGTGCCAGTCACTCAAACAATTCTGACAATTTAATATTTTATTGTTTAAGAAAAAATCCACTAAGCCTCTTGCGTTAGGAGTTACCGCAAAAGGCGAAGTGGTTTTTTAGAGTGCCAGTCACTCAAACAATTCTGAAAGTTGACGGCTAAGTTATTGCTTTTTTCCTGTAATTAATTTAGCGATTTGTTCTAGTGTCATGGAAGAATTCACTTCATAGGAGCCGATTTGTAAACTTCGCGCATATTTGGCATTGGCAAGTAGTAGTTCCATTTCGACGCTATTTGGAATAATGCCACCATCCTCTAACTTTTGAGCCACAATATACGGTGTGATGCCGCTATATATTTGAAGCGTCATCGTGACTTCATTGCTAGAGTCTGTGGTACTCCCACTATCACTATCATTAGCAGCGTGTTCACTGTCGGCAGTTGTGTCAGCTGGCTTTTCTTCTTGTGTCTTTTCTGGCGTCGTGTCTATCGGCGATTGCGCCTTTAACGCTGTAAGTTCATTTGTGGCCTCAGTGAGCTTTTTTTGTAGCTCTTCCACTTTTTGATTAGTTGACGATGCCACTGTTGGGAGACCAATATTAAGATCGAAGCGTTCGGCTACGGATAGTAATGCACCAACGAGGAAAAGGGCAATACCAAATGCACGGATAGCAGATTTGTTCATAATCAGCGACCTCCGTTAGCAATGACTTGTTGCACTTGTTCTTCTGTTAAATTGGAACGAATACTAATATCAGCAATCGAAAGTCCTTGTTTGTTTAATTCAAGTACCTGACTAATAATAATGTCATGAATCGGTTTGCTATGATTTGACATCACATTCGGTTTTTTTACTTGTGCAGCTTGTTGAACAGCTTGCATCACTTGGTGCACTTTCGGATTTTGTACAGCAGGATTTTTAGCTGTTGATGATTTAACTTGGAATTCTGGCTCTAGTAAAAGCTCTTCTTCCACAACTTTTAGTCGACGCTTTAAATTATTTGTTTCTTGAAAAATGGAGATAGATAATTCTTCGACATCTTGTTCGACTTTTTTCGCGCTATTTTTAAAAAAGAACGATATTAGAATCAGAACAATACCGAAAATCATAAGTATGATGGATAAATCCACTAGTTTCACCCCGTTAAATTATGTAATTATAAGATATTTTACCACATGCAAACTTAATATGAAATGAAGGTAGATTTTTTTTCAGTTTATGTTATAATAGGTTAGTCGTATAAATCATGCTCAAAATTTAAATTCTTGATATAGAGTGGGAGGGTTAATAATGCGCGTAAACATTACTTTAGCTTGCACAGATTGCGGCGAACGTAACTACATTTCTAAAAAGAACAAGCGTAACAATCCAGAGCGTCTTGAACTTAAAAAATATTGCTCTCGCGAGAAGAAATACACTCTTCACCGTGAAACAAAGTAATCGCTCATTAAGCCAAAACCACATGTGGTTTTGGCTTTCTACATTTTATTAGGAGGATTCTTGCCATGGATAAAACAATGTTGCGAAATGAAGTACGGCAAGCACTGGCAAATATGAGTGCAGCTACATATCGTGATCAATCATTTGCTGTAGCGAAAAAGGTACTACAGGAACCATATATAATAGAAGCAAATACAATTGGCATTACTATTTCCAATAAGCCAGAAGTTGACACAATTCATTTAATTGAAGCACTGTGGCAGCTAGGAAAAAAAGTGGCAGTTCCTAAATGTAACGCAAAAACAAGAGAAATGTCATTTTACGCTATTGAATCGTTTGCCCAGCTAGAAACTGTTTATATGCATTTGCGTGAGCCAATTCCAGCACTGTGTGAGTTTGTTGACGCAAATGAAATGGATATTATCCTTGTTCCAGGTGTTGTTTTTGATAGACAAGGTTACCGAATTGGCTATGGCGGTGGTTATTACGATCGCTATGTATTACACTATAAAAAAGGTAAGCTGCTGTCTCTACTTTTTGATGAGCAATTATATGAACATGTACCGGTAGAGGAGCATGATTGCCCAGTAGATTTTATTATTACACCAACTAAACGTATTGATTGTGTAGCGCATCGAGGAGCGAAGTAAAATGGATAAAATGTTAGATATTTATGAATTGTTAAAAACATATGGCACTTATATTTATACGCGTGATCCACTTGGTGATTTAATGTTGATGGAGGATGAAATTCGAGAGTTGTATAAGGCGAATGTACTCGACATTAAAGACTATCAAATGGCTTTATTATTAATTCGACAAGAAACGACGAGACTGCGGGTTGAACAAAATAAGCAATAGTGTTTTAAATGCACATAATTTGGGTATCGTAAAAATATTGTAATAAGTATGTAAAATTGTTAAAAACAGTGGTTTTCCACTGTTTTTATGAATTTACGAAACTTTTTACATTCAGAAACGTATATATTAATGTTACGTGCATATTTGGGTACATGTACTAGCACTGACTAAAAATATATGTGTTGATTATCTGTAAAAAAAGGATTAAGATATAATTTGTTTCAGTAACAAATTGTTACAGTTTGTTAATTTTTATTATTTTTTTGTAAGGAATAGGGAGGATGTTAGGAATGAAATTAAAAAAGTGGCCTAAACATTCATTTATGATACTAGCAATCGTAGCAACTTGGATAAAAACGGTCATTGTGTATCACACAAGCTTTGAGTTGAAGATTGAAAATGCGATGCAACAGTTTATTTTGTTTATCAATCCATTGAGTTTTGTACTGTTTATTTATGGATTATCGTTATTCTTCAAAACGCCAAAAATAAGAAATCGCTATATCATTACGATTAGTGTATTGTTATCGATCGTTTTATATGGAAATGTTGCGTTCTATCGTTTCTACAATGACTTTATTACATTACCAGTATTATTCCAAACAAGTAACTTTAGTGATTTAGGAACATCAGCTGCTGCTATTATAAACCCTTGGGACTTATTATATTTCGCGGATGTATTTATTTTAATTATTGCTAATAAATATTTACCAAAAATGAAAGCTGCAGTAAAAGTGAACGTTGAATTCCGTCGTGCCTTCTTCGTTTTAGCCGTAGCCATGACTTTCTTAAACTTAGGTTTAGCGGAAACAGAGCGACCACAATTATTAACACGTAGCTTTGACCGTGAACTCCTTGTGAAAAATATAGGGACGTACAATTATCATTTATATGATATTTACATCCAGTCTAAATCATCTGCACAACGCGCATTAGCGGATGGCAGTGAATTAGTAGAAGTGAATAACTACATTCGATCTAACCAAGCGGCTAGCGACGAAAATATGTATGGTAAATACGAAGGTCGCAACTTAATTGTTATTTCACTTGAATCGTTACAAAACTTTGTGATTAATAATGATATGGATGGACACGAAATTACGCCATTCTTAAATTCTCTAACAAAAGATCCAGATACGTATTATTTCAGTAATTTCTATCATCAAACAGGTTTAGGGAAAACATCTGATTCAGAGTTTATTTTAGAAAATTCATTATTCGGACTTGGTCGTGGTGCAGTATTCTTCACACATGGTGGCAATACTTATAACTCCATGGCAGAGCGTCTTGGCGAAAATGGATACTTTACCAATGTGATGCACCCGAACAACAAATCGTTCTGGAATCGTGATATGATGTATCAATCTTTAAAAATCGATAAATTCTATGATGTAGATTCATATACGGTAGAAGAAGGGCAAGCGGTCAACTGGGGTATGAAAGATATTCCGTTTATGGAGCAATCGGCTGCTTTAATGAAAGACATGCCACAGCCATTCTACTCTCGTTTAATAACATTAACGAACCACTATCCATTTACTTTGGATCCGGAAGACATTATGATTCCTGAATACACTTCAAACTCTGGAACATTAAATCGTTACTTCCAAACAGTTCGTTACATGGATGAAGCTTTAAAAGACTTTTTCCAAAATTTAAAAGATCAAGGTGTTTACGATAATTCAATTATTGTGATGTACGGTGATCATTACGGTATTTCTGAAAACCACAATAAAGCAATGGCACAATATCTAGGTAAAGATGGTATTACACCTTATGATAATGCACTGTTACAAGAAGTACCTTTATTCATCCATATACCAGGCGATGGAGAGGGGAAAGAAATGACAGAGGTTGCAGGCCAAATAGATTTACGTCCAACGATTTTACATCTACTTGGTGTTGAAACGTCAAAAGATATGCAACTAGGTGCAGATTTATTTTCACCAGAGCATGAGGATTTCGTCATCTTCCGTGATGGACGATTCATTACAGACAAATATGTTTACGCTGGTGAAGCATGTTATGATAAAGCAACGGGCGAACAAATCGACGTTGAGCCATGCCAACCATATGCAGATCGAGCAACAACCGAATTGGAAAACTCAGATGCCATCATTAATGGTGACTTACTCCGATTCTATGATGAAAAAACAGGCAATTTAAAACAAAATGCCGTAAAGTAAACTAGAGAGTGCCAGTCACTCAAACAATTCTGACAATATACGAATATTTTAGCACAGCTAAGTAAAAATCCACGTAGACTCCTGCGGGAACATACAAAATGTAAGACATAACAAGCCCGCGCGACAGCGAGGGTTGTGGCTTACATTTGTACCCGCGGAAAGCGAAGTGGATTTTTTTTACGCATTAGCAAGAACAATACGATGGTAGTGAACCAAAATGGAAAGTAAAAATCCACGTAGACTCCTGCGGGACCATACAAAATGTAAGACACAACAAGCCCGCGCGATAGCGAGGGTTGTGGCTTACATTTGTACCCGCGGAAAGCGAAGTGGATTTTTTTTTACGCTTTAGCAAGAACAATACGATGGTAGTGAACCAAAAGAGATAGCCAATATCCCCATTGCTAAAACATTACTAGATAAATTTTCACAAGATATTAATAATATGGGTATATTGTAATTTAAAGATCCGATATTAACTGCTGAAGATCCTGTTGTGTAAGCTGGCCCTCTATTGTATGCCTTACTATACCTTCCGCATCAACAATTAAAGTAGTAGGGAAGGCAATGACTTTACTAGATTTACCGAGCGAACGATCCTCATCTAAAAAAATGGGGAAATTTAAATTGTATAATTGCTGAAACTTTAAAGCATTTTCACGACTGTCATAAGAGGTTGCATTAATTGCTAGTAGCTCAACATTTTTCGGTTTTTGCTCATAGAATGTCTTTAAGTCTGGGGCTTCTGCCTGACAAGGTCCACACCAAGAAGCCCAAAAGTTAATGATAAGAATTTTCCCTTGATATTCTTTTAAGGTTGTCGTTGATTTATCTAATCGTGTTAAAGGCGTTTCAAAGTTGACGCCCGTCATGCCATTTTGTTTTTCGACGATCAATTGAGGTGGATCCTCCTCTTTAAATAGTTCATTTTTGACGGTAATAGCGAGTAATGCCACAACTACAACGAATGCCATGCCAATAAAAAATTTTTTGCGTTTCATGCTACTCTCCTTTATGTATAATTGAGTTCCATTTTTTCAAAATACTTACTTATATCATACCGTAAATTTCTAGAAGAAACCTCCTATTTTCAAAGAAAACCGAAAAAGAGCAGTCTCATGTAGAGACTGCTCTTTTCTGTCTAAATTTTAGTGTAATGTTGGTGGGTAACCGCTATGAATGATTGTCATAATGACGAACCAACCGAATACCCCAGCACTTGCTAAGTTGAAAACAATACTTAGTAAGTTCTTTTCTTTAATTGCTTGGAATGTACCAACTACTGCTAAAATTGCAACTAGACCAAAAATAACCATTAATAAGTTCATTAAAAAAGACACTCCTTTCGACATCAGAAAATGAATGTCGTAAACAATATTCCTCCTTAATTGTAAACGTTCTACCTGTTTTTGTCGAGGACTAATATAGCGCAAAGTATGAACTTTTATCGTCAAATTGTGGCAAAGAATGTATAATAGGAAGTTGAGGTGATATGGATGATGAATGTACGAAGCTATTCCCTTGGACCTATCCAAACGAATTGTTATATCGTATCGAATAAAGAAAAAGAATGTTTAATTTTTGATCCAGGAGAAGAAGCGGCGAAAATTGTGAAAGCCATTCGCAGTAATGGACTTAAGCCATTAGGTATTTTTTTAACGCATGCCCATTTTGATCATATCGGTGCTGTCGATGAAGTACGGGAAACGTTTAATATTCCAGTTTGGATTCATGAAAAAGAGGTAAGTTGGCTTGCTGACCCTGAAAAAAATGGATCTGGTAAATATGCCGCACTACCAGATTATAAAGTTGCTGCACCAGCAGAGGAACATATTATTAAGCAAGAACAACAATTCGAATTCAATAATTTTGTTTTTAAAGCAGTATTTACTCCGGGTCATTCACCAGGTAGCATATCTTATATTTTTGAACAGGATGGATTTGCCATTGTTGGCGATACATTATTTGAGAAAAGTGTAGGGCGTACCGATTTACTCGGCGGATCGACGAAACTATTATTAGCATCTATTCATGATAAATTATTATCTCTACCTGAAGATACAATTGTTTATCCAGGGCATGGACATTACACGACAATCGGTAACGAAATGGAAACAAATCCATTTTTAAATGGTTTTTGATAAATAGCTATAAAGGATGGAAATAAAAAAAGCGTGTCTCGTAAATATTGAGACACGCGATTTTTTGTATTAATGACCGCCACCTGGTACGTGAATGAATGTTGTATAGTACGTGAAGCCAGCGAAGAATACAGTTAAATATGCTCCGAAAATGTACATGTACATACGTTCTGAAAGGTTTAAGAAGCCTAATAATAAGAATAAACCTGTATTACCTACGAATAATAGCGATACCTCGTTCATACCACCAAGGTAGAACATAACTGCAAAAATACCTGTCCAGAATGCCATAACTTTATACATATTATCCATGAAGATTTCCCCTCCTTTTGCCCACGACACAATAATCTCTTACTCATTATAAATGATATGAAAGGTGTCTGTAAACTGGAACTTCTGCTTCTTTGTGACAAACAAATGGATTTTACAAATTAGCAATCCATTTCTGTCACGTTAATTTCATATTTGCATAAATCGCAATTATGTACCATGCTTTCGATTTGGACAAATTCATTGTTGGAAAATAATGCATTTAATTGTCCTTTTAAATATGATTCATGTAAAGTACAAACAATTTCAGAGTGCATATTGAGTTGTTCCTGGAATGGACAATTAAATATCGAGAATATGACCTTTTTTCCTTTGTCCGTCTGCTGTATTTGCGGCACATAACCAATTAACGCAGCATTATCTGTTAAAAGCTGAAGCTTTTGATCGAAGGTTAGCAAATTATTTAGATTTAATTCTGCAGACACATAATTTTTCATTTGTTGATAGCCATCTTGATAACTAATGTCTTGGCATTTAGAAAGAGCGGATGGTCCTAATTCTTCTACTAGCTGGATCGTCCATTTTAATAAACGTTCTTCATCACGTCTTGGGAATGTTAGTGACACGCCCTTTTCAGCTGCCTTATAGACACGTCCAGGTCGTCCGCCTTTACCAGTTTTTGCGAAATCTGCGGTAATAATATTAATTTCAGAAAGCTTTGTTAAGTGAAGACGCGCAACATTTGGATGAATGTTGAATTGATCAGCAATATTTTGTACCGTAACCGTTTTTTTCTCTTTTAAAATGTACTCATAAATGGAATATCTTGTTTCATCGGCTAATGTACTAGTAATTTTTAATGGATGGATCATTTACATCACCTCAGTTTAATTTTTTGAAAATAGTTGGTAGTTAAAAGTTAGGAAAAAAATCATGTTAATTCTATTATATTGTATTATTGGAAAAGTTACAGTTCCTTTAGACATAAATATTACCTTTTTCGTGTTTTTGCTTTGTTTTTTGAATAAAATTGTATGTTATCCACATGTTTTTTAGTAAAACATAGATTTCAGCGTGAAATGTCCATCAAGTTTTTAATTTAGGAAAAGGGCTTTTCACATAACCTTGTCATCCGTATACTAGGAATTAACGAATAGAGCGGTCATATTCGAATGAACTAGAAAGAGGGTGTAACTATGCAAACTTTTGAATCTGTTATAGAACAAAAAAGTGAGCATCTTTTAGTAAAAGCCTATCATTTTGGTGCTTCCGATTTGTTACTCATACCGGAAGAAAGTCGATATACAATCTATTTTCGAAAATATGATAAGCTTCTGCAGGCAGGGGAGCTTCCTAATGAACTTGCTGAACGGATCGTCTCCTATTATAAATTTTTAGCGGCATTAGATATTAGTGAGCGACGCAAACCACAAAGCGGCTCATTTCAAAAAATCATTGAACAAAAGCATTTTGCCTTTCGCGTTTCTACGCTTCCTTCCGCTTATTTAAAAGAAAGCCTTATTATTCGGCTTTTACTTCAAAATCACACATTTCCACTTACTTCATTAAGCTATTCCAAATATGCAGCAGAAAAGTTAACACAGCTTGTGACGAATCAGCAAGGAATTTTATTATTTAGCGGTGCAACGGGCTCTGGTAAAACAACGTCCCTTTATTCTTTAATTCACCATTGTTCTAGCGAACTTCAACGTCATGTTATTTCGTTAGAAGATCCCGTGGAGAATCATCAAGGCAATCTGCTACAAATTCAAGTAAATGAACGAGCAGGTATTACCTATGCGACGGGTTTAAAAGCAATTTTACGCCATTCACCCGATGTAATTATGATTGGCGAAATCCGCGATCAAGAAACGGCTAAAATAGCCATCCAAGCAGCTTTAACGGGGCATTTAGTGCTGTCTACCATTCATGCGAAAGATTCGGTGAGCTGTCTCTATCGACTCCTTGATTTAGGTGTTTCATTAGAAGAGCTTCGTCAAACAGTACTAGGCATTGTGGCGCAAGTTCTTATGCCATTACCACAACATCAAGAAGGTCGGCGAGCGTTGTTTGAAATATTAAGTGATGATGATCTTGAGCATGCCATACAGGCTTTACAACAAAATAAGGAATATGCATTGCCATTTGAACAAACGCTTGCTGGTCAAAAAGAAAAAATTGCGAGGCAACGCTATGCTAAAGCTCAAAGCGTTTATTGAAAAATTACAACTGGATTACAAAAGAGCAACAAGCTGGCGTTTAAAGAATCAGGCTCAGTTTATCCGTCGCCTATGTGTATTAATACAGGAAGGTTATTTGTTTGCACAAGCAGTTTCAATGTTATTACCGCATCATGTAGAAAAACATGAGGAGGTACAGCAGTTTGTCGATGAAGCACTAAGGCAAGGTAAGGGGGTCATTGGTGTATTTGAAACATTACAACTAGCCAAGCACCATTTAGTTGCCATTACCATTGCTGAAAACAATGGTCATCTGATTGAAGCATTGAAAGCTGTCGCCAAGCAAATGACATTGAGCCAAGAGACGAAGAACAAATTAATTAAGCTCCTTTTCTATCCTGTAGTACTCATTATGTTTCTATTCCTGCTGTTTTTAGTCTTTCGTACATTTTTCTTTCCAAATATAGAAAAAATGGTGACAAGCCGTACGACTGAAACAGCGGAACAGACTAGTATTGCAATATCGAAACTTTTATTACATGTACCTGATGCACTTGTGTTGATAGTCATCGGAATATCATGTGGTAGTATCATTTGTCTACGTTTACTATCTCGGCAATCCATTGCTAGACAGCTCCACATCTTTTTGAAAATACCATTTATTCATTCCTATTTTCGGCTCACCATAACAAAACAATTTGCTGCCTATTTGGGTAGCCTGCTGCAAAGCGGCTTTTCCTTACAAGCAAGCCTTCAAATTTTGGAGGAGCAACAATTCCAACCATATGTTCAATATTTAGCGAGTCGTATCAAAGAAAGAGTGACCTTTGGTGATACGTTAACGCAGGCTGTTATTTTTCTAACAGTATGGCACAATGACTTCGCAACTTTTGTAGAGCATGGTGAGCAAAGTGGTTATTTAGGGAGAGAGTTATCACTATATAGTGACTTGTTGTTAGAAAAGCAGGAGCACCAGTTACAAACAATGCTTGCTTTTGTACAACCTACGTTTTTCGTTGTGATTGCGTTATGTATTGTTGCTGCCTATGTCAGTTTATTATTGCCGATATATCAGATGATAGAACTAGTATAGGAGGATCTACAATGAAGCTTATGAAACAACAAGCTGGTTTTACATTAATTGAAATGTTAATCGTATTGTTGATTATTTCAATGCTAATACTTATTACAATTCCAAATGTCACAAAACATTTTGCGACAATTGATGAAAAAGGCTGCGCTGCCTATATATCGATGGTGCAAGGACAAGTAGAGGCATATCGTGTTGATTTTATGGAGTATCCAACTTTAGATGATTTGATCGCAAAAGGCTATTTAAAAGAGCAAGGGACAACTTGCCCAAATAAAGAGGCAATAATCATCACGAGCAATGGTGAAGTGCAATTAGCCAATCAGTCCTCAGCTTCAAAGGGTAATGGTCAATGAAAAGACTAAAAAATGAGCGTGGTTATACACTAATAGAGATGTTAATTGTGCTGTTTGTTGTTATGACCCTAACGGCTATCGTGACAAAATTTTCATTAAAAATAGCAGAAGCAAAAGAAATCGAACGATTCTTTAACCAAATGCAGTTAGATCTTCAATTTATACAGACATATAGCATGCAGCATAATGAATATATATTTATGCATTTTGAAAGTCCATCCCAACGTTATAGTATTAAAAAAGACTTTTACACGACGCTTTATACTCGCCCGTTTCCGCAAGGTGTTGAACTATTGCTCAGTCGAAGTAATATTCTAAAGATAAGTTATAATTTTAAAGGGAATGTGATGACACCAGGTACGCTTTATTTTAAAACACCGCAGGGCACTAAAAAGGTTGTGATTAGTTTAGGGCGAGGGAGATCAAGAATCGAATGAATGAAACAGGCTACTCGTTTGTCGAAACAATCGTTTCCGTTGTCATTTTAATGGTACTTTGCACGACAATCCTTCCTCTTAGCTATACGATGAAAACCAATTTATATAATCAAAAGCTAGAGGTTATAGCCGCAGAGACAGCTTATGAAGGCTTAAAGCACTATCGTGATTTACGGCAAGCAGAAGGGGTAAAGACAATTGAGAAAGTGGACTACTATTGGCAGTTTGATGGACAGGCAATATGTGTGACATTTCAAAATGCAAGTGAACAGCGCCAAAAGTGTATCCTACAAACAGGTGAAGTTCAATGACTGAAAAAGGCTATACTTTACTTGAAGCATTATTGCAATTAGTCGTTTTTGCCCTCGTGTGCCATTTTTTTATAGTCATTATTCTATGGGCTACGACAATGAGGACGACTATGATGACGGATGAACAAACAAAGTGGGAGTTGTTTGTCTTTGAAATGCATACGTATTTAGCAGATGCTACATCGCTAAACATTAGTGGCAATCAGCAAAGAATTATATTGCAAACATCTAACACACTGCATCATTTTGATTGTTATCGCAATATGATTCGAGACCGTGTGAATGGTGGACATGTTCCAATGCTTATCGGTATTAACAGCTGCCAGTTCCAACTTAATGATCATGAATTGACCATTGCGGTGAAATTTCCAAGCGGATTGCAAAAGGAGCGGGCCTATTATGTACCAATTATTGAAAAATGATAGAGGGGCTGTCTTTTTAATCGCAATTGCATTATTATTTTTTGTAACTACTTTTGTTCTTGCGTATTGCGTGTCTTATGAGATTCAGTTTCGAACATATGATAGTTTAGAAAAGATGAATGTTCGAGCTACGATAAATTTATTAGGACAAATTTTGTCAGACAGTGTAGAATCGTAGTAAGAAGGTGATTCGAATGCGAAAAATATATTTAGTTGGCTTTATGGGCTGCGGGAAAAGTGCGTTAGGAAGAAGGTTAAGCTATTTATTGAAGTTGCCGTACTATGATATGGATCGTGAAATTGTTAGACAGCAGGGGATGACGATTCCAGAGATTTTTGAGAAATATGGAGAGGCTCGTTTTCGTGAAATAGAAACGGAATTTTTGAAAAATTTCCGCGACGAGGCATGTATTATCTCGACAGGTGGCGGTGTAGCTGTAAATGGGGAAAACCGGAAAATTATGAGACGCAGTGGGCTTGTATTCTTTTTAGATGCGACATTCGAAGATATTTATAAGCGAATACAGCATGACCCAAATCGCCCGATTGTACAAAGCTCAACGAAAGAAGAGCTAGAGGAGCTGTATCATTACAGACGAAAATTCTATCGCGACGCAGGACATATTCAGGTGTTGACAGAAGGTAGAACAATTCGACATATTCTAGAGTATTTAGTATTTCAAGTGAAAAGATTAAAAAGCGAACGATAGAATATTTATTCAACTATAATATTCGTGTTTTAAGTTGATTTAAAAAATGTTTGCCTTTTCAATACAATCAATGTTAGGATATAGACTAATAAGATAACTTTTTGTACATTGAATACTAAATAGTACCAAGATCATTCTTGGGCGGATGATTGTACGGGGAGAGAGCGTGTAAACGCCACCGAAGGAGCAAGTAGCAAAGGGCTATGAATCTCTCAGGTAAAAGGACTCGTACAAGACGCAACTCTGGAGAGTGCTGTAATACAACAGCCACCAAAGGGGAAAGCCTACTAAATTGGCATTTTCGTAATGCGAATTAGTTTGGTGTAACTTTCAGGTGCAAGGACAGAGAATCCCGAAAAGGGGTTCGTCTGTCTTTTTTTATGTCTAGACCATTGTTTAACGTATAATCTTGGCAAGTTGTTACTTGTTAAACGTACATAGGTCAATGGGCTTTACACGAACAAAAAAGCAGACGAACTACTACCAGTAAAAATGATACGAACAATAAGGAGGCAATAGTAATGACGAATGAATTAAAACGTACACCTCTATTTGACGAATATGCAAAGTATGGTGGTAAAACAATTGACTTCGGTGGATGGGAATTACCAGTGCAATTTACTTCTATTAAAGAAGAGCATGATGCGGTGCGTAATCGTGCAGGCTTATTTGATGTGTCACATATGGGTGAAATTTTAGTAACAGGTCCAGAGGCACTCGATTTTCTACAAAATCTATTGTCCAATGACATTTCAAAAATTGCTACAGGTCAAGCGCAATACAATGCGATGTGCTATGAAAATGGTGGCGTTGTCGATGATTTACTAACTTATAAACTAGCAGACAATCATTATTTACTATGTGTCAATGCGGCGAATATTGAAAAAGATTACGACTGGATGATGGAAAATCAACATCAATACGATGTGACAATCGACAATCAATCTGAGTCATATGCACAAATTGCTTTACAAGGACCATTAGCTGAAGAACTACTTCAATCATTAACGGCTACGGATTTAAGTGCCATTAAATATTTCCGCTTCCAAGAAGATGTAGAAATCGCAGGTCATAAAGCATTAGTTTCTCGCAGTGGCTATACGGGTGAAGATGGGTTTGAACTATATGGTGCGCCTGCTGACATTAAAGCATTATGGTCTATCATTTTAGAAGCTGGAAAAGACAAAGGCGTTGTGCCTGCAGGCTTAGGCTGTCGTGATACGCTACGCTTTGAAGCAGGTCTACCACTTTATGGTCAAGAACTATCAGCAACCATTTCACCACTTGAAGCGGGCATTGGCTTTGCAGTGAAATTAAATAAAGGCGATTTTATTGGTCATGATGTGTTAGCTGAACAAAAAGAACATGGCTTAGCGCGTAAAATTGTCGGGATTGAAATGATCGATAAAGGGATTCCACGTCATGGGTACAAAGTGTTAAAAGATGGTCAAGAAATCGGTGAAGTGACAACAGGGACTCAGCTTCCTTCTTCAAAACGTAATGTTGGTAACGCATTAATTGACAGCCAATTCGCAACTATCGGAACTGAATTAGAAATTGAAATTCGTGGTAAGCATTTGAAAGTAGTGACAGTTGAAACACCGTTTTATAAGCGTTCAAAATAAAAATTTGAAAAGAGGGACCTACATTTATGAAACATCGTTATTTACCAATGACGGAGCAAGACAAACAAGAAATGCTAGACGTAATTGGTGTATCTTCGGTAGATGAGTTATTCGAAGATATTCCAGAAAAAGTACGTTTTAAAGGCCTTTATGATATTAAAGCAGCGAAATCAGAATCTGCATTATTAAAAGAGTTATCAGCACTTGCTGCAAAAAATAAGGATACAAATGCGAACGTATCATTTTTAGGTGCGGGTGTTTACAATCACTATAAACCGATTATCGTAGACCATGTTATTTCTCGTTCAGAGTTTTATACAGCTTATACACCTTACCAACCTGAAATTTCACAAGGGGAATTACAAGCGATTTTTGAATTCCAAACGATGATTGCAGAGCTAACAGGCATGGATCTTGCCAACTCCTCTATGTATGATGGTGGAACGGCGCTAGCGGAAGCAGGTATGTTAGCTGCTGGTCATACACGTCGTAAGAAAATTTTAGTATCTGAAACGGTTCATCCTGAATATCGTGATGTCGTTGCTACATATGCATACGGTCAATCAATTGACATCGTTACTATCCCTCATAAAGATGGTGTGATAGATGTAGAAGCTTTAAAAGAGCTGATTGATGATAATACAGCGGCTGTAATTGCACAATATCCAAACTTCTTTGGTCAAGTAGAGGATTTACAAGTAATCGGGGATATTGCACATGAGGCAAAAAGTTTATTTGTTGTCTCTTCTAACCCACTTGCACTAGGTATCTTAACGCCTCCTGGTAAACTAGGTGCTGATATTTGTGTTGGTGATGCACAAGTATTTGGTATTGCTGAAGGCTTTGGCGGGCCACACTGTGGTTTCTTCGCTGTAACGACAAAATTAATGCGTAAAGTGCCAGGTCGACTTGTTGGTGAAACGGTAGATGGAGAAGGTCGCCGTGGTTATGTATTAACACTACAAGCGCGGGAACAACATATCCGTCGAGATAAAGCGACATCTAACATTTGTTCAAACCAAGCGCTATTAGCACTTGCAGCTTCTGTTGCTATGACAGCTTTAGGTAAGCAAGGCGTGCGAGAAATGGCGACACAAAATATTGCGAAAACACGTTACGCAAAAAATGCTTTTGAAGCGGCAGGCTTTACAGTAGCATTCCAAGGTGCGCACTTTAACGAAATCGTTGTTAAAACAAATAAATGTGTGAAAGAAATCAATAAAGGCTTATTGGAAAAGGGCATTATCGGCGGTTATCCATTAGGTCAAACATATGATTCACTGAAGCAACACGTATTAATCGCTGTAACAGAATTACGCACGAAGGAAGAAATTGATGCACTTGTTGCAGAAATGGGGGCTCTCAATGCATAACGAAAATCAATCACTCATTTTTGAAATTACAAAAGAAGGTCGCGTAGGGTATAGCTTAGAAGCTTTAGATGTACCAGAAGTTGATCTTGCGGATTTACTTCCTGCAAACTGTATTCGTGAAGAAGCAGCGGAATTACCAGAAGTTTCAGAGCTTGATATTATGCGTCATTATACGGCGCTTTCTCGTCGTAACCACGGTGTAGACTCTGGTTTCTATCCACTTGGTTCATGTACGATGAAGTACAATCCGAAAATTAATGAATCAGTAGCACGTTTTTCTGGTTTTGCCAATGTGCATCCATTACAAGATGAATCAACGGTTCAGGGCGCAATGGAGCTTCTATATGAACTACAAACATCTTTAGTCGAAATTACAGGGATGGATGAAGTAACATTACAACCTGCTGCCGGTGCTCATGGTGAATGGACGGCATTAATGATGATTCGTGCATTCCATGAAGCGAATGGCGAAGGACATCGTAATAAGGTCATCGTGCCTGACTCAGCGCATGGTACAAATCCAGCATCAGCAACAGTTGCAGGCTTCGAAACGATTACAGTAAAATCAGATGAAAATGGTTTAGTCGATATCGAAGATTTACGCAAAGTAGTAGGTCCTGACACAGCAGCCTTAATGCTAACTAACCCAAATACGCTTGGTCTATTTGAAGAAAATATTATCGAAATGGCAGAGCTTATTCATGAAGTGGGCGGTAAAGTTTACTATGATGGAGCGAACTTAAATGCTGTTATGAGTAAAGCACGTCCTGGCGATATGGGCTTTGACTGTGTACACTTAAACTTACACAAAACATTTACAGGTCCACACGGTGGCGGTGGCCCAGGTTCTGGTCCAGTAGGCGTAAAAGCTGATTTAATTCCGTTCCTACCAAAACCAGTACTTGTTCGAACAGAAGATGGTTCATACCACTTCGATTACGACCGTCCACAATCAATCGGTCGCGTAAAACCTTACTATGGTAACTTTGGTATTAACGTACGTGCTTATACGTATATTCGTACGATGGGGCCAGATGGCTTAAAAGCGGTAACAGAATATGCTGTACTAAACGCAAACTATATGATGCGTCGTCTAGAGCCATTCTATGATTTACCATATAACCGCCATTGTAAACATGAATTTGTCCTATCTGGTCGTCGCCAAAAGAAATTGGGCGTTCGTACATTAGATATTGCAAAACGTCTGTTAGACTTTGGCTACCATCCACCAACAACGTACTTCCCACTGAACGTGGAAGAGGCGTTAATGATTGAGCCTACAGAAACAGAATCAAAAGAAACATTAGATGCATTCTGCGACATTATGATTCAAATTGCGAAAGAAGCAGAAGAAAATCCATCGATCGTACAAGAAGCACCACATACAACAGTCGTAACGCGTTTAGACGAAACACGCGCTGCACGTACACCAGTGCTACGTTACCAAAAATCATAATAAAACACATTGCCCGAACAGTATTTTACGATACTGATCGGGCATTTTTTTGTGCTTGTGGAAAATGGAAGTTACTTAAAAAGAGAAAAATATTCATTCTTTGTAACGTATTCTAATAAAATATTGTGATAAAAATCTATTGAAATTGGCAAAATTTCAAAAAAAAATATTATTTTATAGAAAAAACCACCATAGTATAATGAACGTAAAATTTAATACTTTCATTGGGAGGTTAATATGTCAATTAATACGAACTTTAATCAGCAACATTCGACGCATGTATCTGTGAAAAGATTTAGTAGCACTACGCCATTAATTGCTACATCAAACCAAAACAATGACAAAAGCATTAAAAATTTTGCCATGCAACAACAAAAAGACACCGTATCGATTTCAGGTGAAGCTAGGTTACTAGCATCTCGTGCTTCCGTGAGACCGAACTCATGGTTAGATACAGCATTAAACTGGGCAAAATCTACAGTTGGTTGGCTCAAAAGAGCGGGTCAATTTGCTGTAGATGCAGCTAAAGAAGGTATAAACTTCTTAGTACTCGATGATGTTAGAACAATTTTTAACCCAAATGCGGGTATTACAGAAAAAGGGGTAGCGCTAGTTTCCCTCTTCCCAGCAGGGAAAGTCGTTAAATCAGGAAAGTTATTCGAACTATTGAGAAAAGCGGGCAAATCCGCTGATGTAGATGCCTTTGCTGGTTTAGGTAAAATTCAGAAGTTTAATGCTAGAGGAATTTTATTAGATGGGGATAGCGGTACGGGTTGGGAGCACATTTACAAAAGACATGTTGCGGGCACAACCGCAAATAGAGGAACAACATTATTTCCTAGAGCACTAGGTGATGCACAGATTAAAAATTTAATTATGGAATCATTGGAAAAAGGAAAATTAGAAAGTACTCATTTTGATGGTACAAAAATTTACAAATACCGTCCAAGAAAATATGGAATTTCTGAGATGACAACGATTGTCACGAAAGATAATATTATCAGAACTTCGTATCCTAATGGTGGTACATCGGTAAGAAGAAAATAAAGGAGTGTTTAAATATGAAAATTAGATTTAATCTTGAAGATGATGATGTATCGGTTCTAAAAAATAAAAATGTTCGAGCAGATTATTATCTTGATAGCTATTTAGAAGTATATATACTTGAAAATAATAAGAATATTTTTCTCTTCTCCACAACGTTACACAGTACAATCATTATTACATTTAGTCGACAATTAATTGAGTTATATCGAACGTACAAGAAACAGGTTCTTGATACTTTTGGAAATGCGAATGTCTATACCTTTAAAAAAGTAGGAAATTATATGGTAATCACAAATTTTGATGTCTTTTCTAATTCAGAAGAATGGGAATATACATTTGATTTTAAGGCTTTTGTGAAAGCTTATACGAAAGAATTACGACGACATTTGGAAAATTTGGTAGTAAAAGATGCGAAAATTATAAAACGTCCAAACTTTGTTCTACTTAGACAAGGATTATTGGAATTAGAAGATATTGTACAGGAGAAATAAATTGGAGAGGCACTACTAAAATGAACATTAGATTCGATGTAAAAGATGATGAAGTATCGGTTCTTCAAAATAAAAACGTCCATGCTGATTTTTTTCTAGATAGCTATTTAGAAGTATTTGTACTTGAAAATAATAAAGAAACTTTACTCTTCTCCACAACGATACACAGTACAATTATTATTACTTTCAGTCGACAATTATTAGAGTTATATCAAACAGGTAAGAAACTCATTCTTGATACTTTTGGAAATGCGAACGTCTATACCTTTAAAAAAGCTGGAAATAATGTAATTATTACAAATTTTAGTGAATTTTCTAATTCAGAAGAATGGCAATATACATTTGAGTTTAAAGCATTTTTGAAGGCATATACGAAAGGGTTACGACAACATTTGCAAAATTTAATAGGGAAAGATGCGAGTATTGTTAAACGTCCAGACTTTATCCTATTGAAGGATAGATTAAAAAGTTTAGAAGAGGTTGTCTATGCAAAATAATGTAGAGAAAAAGAGAAATATGAAAATTAGATTCGATAACGAAAATGATGTTTCTGTCCTAAAAAATAAAAATGTTCATGCTGATTTTTACCTTGATAGCTATTTAGAAGTATTTGTTATGAACAATAATAAGTGGGTTTTCCTCTTCTCAACAACGATTCACAGTACAATAATTATTGAGTTGAATCAATTATTAATTAAATTGCATAAAACCGGAAAGAAACAGGTTCTTGATACTTTTGGCAATGCAAATGTCTATATTTTTAATAAAGCAGGGGAAAATCTATTAATTACAAACTTTGATAAATTCTCTAATAAAGAAGAATGGCTTTATTCATTTGATTTTATGGAATTTACGAAGGCCTATACAAAAGAGCTGCGACGGTATTTACGTGCGATGGTAATGGAAGAAGCGGATATAATGAAACGTCCAAACTTTGTTCTACTCAGCCAAGGATTATTGGAATTAGAAGATATTGTACAGGAGAAATAAATTGGAGAGAAAACAGAAGATAAAAATACGGAACTAAATGCGTCTGATTAGTAATATATACTAGTCGGACGTTTTTAATGTTTTCTGATAGATAGAAAGAAAAGGCATGTCATTAGATTAGAAGTTGCATATGCAATAATTGCTTTAATTTGTATTTTAGTTAAAATAATGACATATTGAATACGAAATGATAAGAGCTTAGAAAACATAAAATTTCATGAAAGAGAGGATATGCAAAGTGCATGTGGCGCAATATGAAGTGAGCTTACCGGTAAATAGTATGCTCAAAAATACATATAAAATAAAAGAAGTGATAGCTACTAGTAAATTATCCATTGTTTATATTGGGGAACTAGTTACTGGAGGAAAGCCGGTAACGATTAAGGAATACTTTCCAAAAGAAATCGCTTTACGGGATTTAGATAATCTAACGGTGATTAATCGTTTGCCCTCAACAAAGCAAAAATTTGAGGAGTTTAAAGCCACTTTTCTAAATGAAGCATTAATATTGAAGCAAATCAATCATCCTCATATTGTCAAATACATTGATCATTTTGAGGGAAATGGCACGATTTATATCATTATGGATTATTGTGAAGGAAAATTATTAGATCAATATATAAAGAATATTCCTGTCAACAATAGAGTCCATTTATACACAAGTATATTTGTCCCTTTAATCGATGCGTTAGGTTATTTACATAAAAAAGAGATAATACATCGCGACATTAAGCCAAGTAATATTATGATAGATTTGGAGGGTAAACCATTTTTACTAGACTTTGGCAGTTCGATATTTCATAAAAATACTAAAGAATATCAAATCTTTACAAGTCCCAGCTATTCCCCTCTAGAGCAATATTCCAATGTATCAGAGCAAGGTGTCTATACAGATATATATAGTTTAGCAGCAACATTTTATTATTTTTTGACAAATATTATTCCACCAGATATTTCACAGAGGCTAATGGAGGATAAAATTGAAAAAATAAGAAAACATAATAAAAGAGTCACTATTCTTTTCTCATACATTATTATGTGGGGCATGGCCGTACAAGCAAAGAGAAGGTGCCCTTCACTAAAATTCATGAAATTTGGCATTCTTTTCGAAGAATTTGTCAATGGAATAAGGAATTATTTTAAGTAAAATAATTCGAAGTTACCGAAAATTTAGTCTGTGTGATTCTAAATTATCATTTTTCATTTAAAGCTAGGAGCGTACTGTACAGCTTAGGGAGTATAAAAAATACACCTTGAGCTGTTTTTTTTAGTAAAAAAAAATGAATATCTACTCTTTTTCTATAGGAATGTCATAAAATTATATATGTCATTTTTTTACTTATAATACATTGATAATCTATAATTTACATAATATTCTATTGTAAATATTGACAATTAATTTTGGTATTGTATAGTTGCTTTGTGATACATAATGTCATTTGTGATGTAGATGAAAAGGATATAAAACGCCAAAACCAATTTCTGTTTAGCTGAACAGGCCTTTGTTTATCTTAATTTGGTATTTTATTACTTAATAGTTAATTTAAGTTTATGTTCACTAGTGATTATGCTTACTCAAAATTTAATGTAAAAGGAGGGATGGCTGTAGCTTTACAGCCGCATAAATGGAGATTATTAATCAAACAAACAGAACAATGCTCTTTGAGGAAATTAATCCAGAAAAGCTGGATTTGATTACACTAGTGGGGGATGTAAAAGGAATTGATAGTCTAAGTGATGAGAAAATTAAGGAAATCAATCAATACCTTCTTGTCAAAAGCTTCGACGAATTTTTAGATAAGTTCTCTCCAACTGTTTATTCGTTCTATAATGCTGCGAATCAGAAAGTGATGTATACGCTAAAAAAACCTGAAGGCATTCAAGAAGATTGTATTTCCGAAATCGCAATCGATCAAAACAATGACTTTTTAAAGATGCTATTTACCCTCATTGATACAAAACGAAGCCAAGGAATTACGAATGTAGACTTTAAATTTGAAAATTTGTTAGATATGATTTCGCCTAAAAAAGTGATGGATGATATTCGCCAAGTGAGAAAAGAGATTCATTACTTATATGGTGAATATGACAAGCTGGACGAAGGAGATCCAAAAAAGCTGGATACTGGAGATAAGTTAAATCTAATGTTCGAAGTAGCTAGTCGAAATTATAACAATGTCATGGCCATGTTGCCGTTAGCAATCGAGGATATTAAAACAAGATTATTACTTGGTGCTAATCAAGAGGAAAATGAATCTGAAAAGTTGCAAATCGGAACTCTTACAATTGGTGAGACGGGCGAACTAAAAATTATCGAGGCACCTCAAACGAATACTTCTGAACTGATGGTTATTGAGGACAATAGTAACTATGGTTTAAGTACTGTATTTGAAGAAGATTATGAAGCGATTACAGAATCACCATCTTCTTATGTAAAAGATTTAGTAGTCAGAACATTTTCGCCATTACCTTCTGTAAGAGCAGAATTTGATGTTGAAACAGAGGTGCAAAATTACAATACATACCTAGAATTCTATAAGGATGCTAAGGATGAATTTGTAAAGACAGTGAAGCCATTAGTTGAAAAGTTATTGGGTGTCAAAATGTATTTCGATCAATATGCAACAAAAAATAAAGGGATGCAACCATCGCTATTAGTGACCAATGCAAAATTAGATATGCTCGTTAAAAGTAATAATCTACCAAGATTACGAACGTATTTAAATACTGTCAATTCGAAAAATGATTTTACAGATACTGTATGGTATGGCATCGTACCAGCTATCGAATTAGAAGCATCAGGGAAAATGAAAGTGAGCAGATCTCGATTCAAAGGAAATGAAAAAGTTGCAAAGCAAGAAGGCAATACGATGGAATCCTTATCAAGTCTTCTAGATACTATAAAAGATTATAAAGTCCAAATTTTCTTTAACTTTATGACCGAAGAGGAAACAACATTCAATGGTATTGCAACAGCGGGCATTGACCGTCTCATCGACAAATGTTCGGTTCTCCTTCGAAAAGATTACAGTGAATTTGCAATTCCATGTTTACCGAATTTTACAATTATCCCGAAAGACAAATCTGGCGTAGTCATTGACACAAGAATGCAAACAACAGAAAATGGTGCGCGCCTATCGAAAGAAAAAGAGGACATTCTCAAGCTGTGGATTGAAGGCGTATACGTTGGCGCGAGCTATGTAGCAGCAGGAATTGTGTCGGCATATCAATGTCCTGAGTATTTAAAAGAATCATTCCGGAATGTGAAGAGAAACTATCCTGGTGTTCGCTTTGATATTGAGGCTGGGGATAACTCATTACGAGCTGTGACAACGATGGCGAAAGAAATTTCCGGTTTTACGAATAATATTAAAGATGCCATTAATAGCAGAAGCTTTGGTTTTGTATTTTCATCCGAAAATGCACAGCTACAAGATAAAGATATTAGACGCATTACAGTGTATAAAGCAAGAAGTTTAGCGATGGAAGAAGATGGATTTGACTCTATCTACAAAACACAAGTTAGTACGTATATTGAAAGAATTCTAAGATTCCAATCCGGAGACTTTAAGCATGAAAACATTGTGCGATTTTTCAGTAATAACCCAAGTAGCCAAAAAAGTAAGTGGCTGAATGATAAAGGCTATGTAAACTCTATTATTCATGATGGCGATGATATTGGCTACATTATTGATGAAAAAACAAGCTTATGCCAAATTGATCTTGTATTTAACGGCAATGTGAAGAATCTTGAAGTGATGATTACAAAAGGAACAAGCGCTGTAAAAGCTTAATTTCAACATTATCAGACTGCATACAATTGTATGTTTAAGATTTGTTTTTTAATAAATCTTTTAACATAAATATGAATGCCCTCAACGGACGGACTTGATGAAATCAGTACATATTTCTCGTTGAAATTCTTTCAAAATTTATACGAGAAATGAAGTCAGCTAGAAACATGGGCATGTTTATCAAGTACAGGATGACGAGTGCATTCAAAAAATATTAGGAGGGAATAAGAATGGGTTTTGTATTAAAAGTAGAAGGGTCAGAAGCAATCGAATTAGGATTAGAGAGCATTATGACAGTTGAGTATGAAACAGATACTCCAAATGACTCGAACGCTCGCTCAACAGATGTTGGGGCAACTTTAAAAGTAAAGGGAAAAATCCTTACTGCAACAGATGGTGATAATTCAGACGATACGATGAAATTAGGTTTATGGTCACTAGTGCCTGCTGAAAAGGCAGATTGTTACCGTAAAGTAACACTAGAAGTCATCTCAGCTGATCAAGTAGTAAGAAAAATTCATTTCCCAAATGCCTTCGTTGTTGACTATTCAGAAAGATATGGCGACACAGAAGGGATTGGAGAATTCTACTTATTCATTAAGCAGAAGAAAGACAAAACAGATTTAGCGAAAATCGAAGGCGGCTATGCTGTTTAAGTAGAAGTATGATAGGTCACACCACATTATCTAAGGGACTGTATAGTTCCTTAGATAATTTTGAATATCCTAATACAGGGGATGAAAAAAGTGAAAACTCATTATGAAATTTTAGGTGTCAGCAGACAAGCCTCACCAGACCAAATTAAGCTCGCATATCGAAAATTATCAAAAAAACATCATCCTGACGTAAGTGGAGGCAATCAAGAGTCTGAAAAGATTTTTTTAGAAGTGCAAGAAGCCTATAAAGTATTAAAAGACACGGCTTCGAGGGAAGCATATGATGCCCGCCTTGATGGCGCTGCGCAAAGCGGTGAACAAACATTTGAACGGGCAACAAAAACGAAAGATCGAACAACATCCTACAAGCAAGAGTTTAATATGAACGATATCGAGAAAAACTTTGAGCATTTCTTTGGATTTAATCCAAAAACAAAGGAAACATCGTCAACACTTCATAAAACAGCAAAGAAAAACCCGATTGATACGACTGATTTATTCGAACGATTTTTTAATAAATAAAACACGTTAGCGAGGAGGAGAATCTTTTCGTGAATGACATGAAAAATGCAGTAGAAGTTCCCGCGTACCAAGCTAAAAACCAAATGATGATAAAAGTCATCGATATCATCATCGTCATCATCGCCTTCTTTTTTATTTTATATGTATTTGTGATGAATCAGAATTTTCTTTTGAAAACAATTATTGGGACTATGATGGTAATTCTTGTCCTTGTTTATGCCTTACTAAAATACGAAGCAAAAGAGACAATGTATGAGTTTACAGATACAAATATTCAACGAATCGTATTACTTAATGAACGTGGAGCAGAAATAGAAGAATGGTTATTAGAAGGCAAAACGTCATTGCTGATTGGGAAAAGCTCAAGTGATCAAGAGGTAGATATAGATTTAAATGGCACGGAATATGAATCGCTGATTAATTATGAGCATGCTGTTTTAAATTGTGTATCAGGTCTTTGGTATATAGAGGACATTGACTCTGTCAATGGGGTAGGCATAAAAAAAGCGCATAAGCGTGTTAAAACTAGCTTAAAACAGGAAAATCCTTATCGCTTAAATAGTGGAGACATTATATACATAGCAAATACTCGAATTTTAGCAAAATAAAGAGAAGCTAAATTTAAACAAAGATGGAGGATACTAAAATGAGTTTAATTAGATGTACGAATGGCCACATGTTTAGTTCGAGAAGACATAGGAACGTTTGTCCTTATTGTAATGTCATGGTGGAACAGGAACCAAGAGTAACGACGGCTACGGCTGTTGCAGAAGTAGATGATAAAACGATGCCCTATCTTGGTGAAATGGATGGCATTGACCCTGTAACAGGTTGGTTAGTATGTATTGAAGGGCCCCCTATGGGACGAGATTATCGAATTTTGTCTGAAAAGAATTTTATCGGGCGAGCAGAAGATATGCATATTCGCATTATTGGCGATAATAGCATTTCCAAAAGAAATCATGCTGTGATTGTCTATGACCCTAAAAAAAGAAACTTCTATTTGCTGCCTGGAGATGCATCAGGTTTAGCTTATTTAAATAATGAAGCAGTTTATACACCAACAGAGTTAGCTGCCTATGATGTCATTCAACTAGGGACAAGTATGTTTTTATTTATTCCTCTATGTGGTGTGCATTTTGAATGGGAAAACAACCAAAGCGGGGAATGATGAAATATGGATCAGACACTACTATCTTATATGATTGCACTTGCATTTATCATTGTGATCATCGTCTTACTCATACTTCGCAAGATTCTTATGCATAAAAAAGAGACGAGCAAGATTGCGATTGGAAATGGGCAAACCATCGGCAGACGAGACGAACAGGACGACTATTTCTCGACAGTGGAAACACCGGTTGGCACGTTGGCTGTTCTTGCGGATGGCATCAGTGGATTAGCAAATGGCAGAATGGCCAGTACGGTTGCCGTTACGACATTTATTCATAAGTTTATGAAGCTAACTAGTATCGCAAATATCCAAACATATTTCAAGGAAAGCGCTTTAACAAGCAATGGTATGATCCTTGAAAATTTAAATGGTTCTAATGGCGGAACAACATTAGTAGCAGCAGTTATTGATGAGCATGGTTACTTACATTGGGGAGCTGTTGGAGATAGTGTTATTACGATATTTCGTAATGGAGAATTCATTGCAATCAATCAAAAGCATATTTTTGAATCGGTATTAAAGGAACGCTATATTTCCGGGGAAATTTCTCAGCTAGAGGTGCAAGAAAATCCGCTAAAAAAGAGGCTTATAAATTATTTAGGCTATGAAGGATTCAAACATCTAGATACGGGGGAGAAACCTATACCGCTAAAAAATGGGGACAAAGTCTGTCTTTTTAGCGATGGTGTCTACGATACGCTAACAGAAGTGGAAATGGAAAAAATACTCTCTCAGCATGCCCCTCCATATGATATAGCACAAAATTTGATTAAAGCTGTTGAACAAAAACGTTTAAAAAATCAAGACAATGCAACAATTGTAATTTTAGAAAAAATAGGATAAAGCGTTTAGATGGGAGGTGCAATGATGAGAAAGGAAAACAGCGACTTTAAAACAAGCTTTCTATCGGAAGCAGGCTCTTTTATGCAAAATAAGGATTACTTTGCCTATGCGGAGCTAGATGATGTGGCTTGTTGGGTGACGGTAAAAGGGTTGGACTCAGACCAAGAAATCAATAGTGCAGAACTAGCGGTAAAAGGTATACTCGAGAAATTTATGGAAAAACCGACAATGTCCAGAAGGGCTCTTAAAAAATATTTGCAACATGCGCAAGTGATTCTTCAGGCACAAAGCTTAAGGGTAAGATTAAAGGCTAGTATCGTCATGGTCGTATCCGATTACTCAAAAATGATTGTTGCCGTAGCAGGGAATTCAAGGCTCTATCAATTTCGGAATGGCACTTTAACGTATAAAAGCACTGACCAAAGTTTAGCGCAGGAGATCGTCAATAGCCGGGATCGTTCACTCGATATAAGCCAGCATGAGGAAAGAAGTAATTTACTCAATTATCTTGGGAAGCCGAATGATTTTACGCCATTTGTCTCCAAAAAAATGAAATTAAATGATGGCGATGTATTAGTGCTAAGTACAGCGGGCTTTTGGGAGGATGTCAGTGATGTGGAAATGGCAGATGCACTGGAGGAGACGAAAGAACCTGAACAATACACGGAGTTATTAGAAGAAGTGCTTCTAAGTAGGCAACGAAAAGTAGTCAACAATTACACTGTCGCCGCGATCTTTGTTAACAAGGTTTATCAAGAAACGAATAAGAAAAAAATGAAATACATTAAAATGATAGCCGCTACATTAGTTGTTGCATTAGTCGTGGGGGGCAGTACGATTTATTATCAGGCGAAGCAAGCGAAAAAAATGGCGGAATTAACAGTAGAGATGAAGGATCATGAAAAGAGTGGCAACCTTTATTTCCAAGATGGTAATTACGACAAGGCGCTTCTGGAGTACAGCGAGGGCAGAAATGCGGCTAAAAAATTGAAGGATCCCATACATAGAAATCTACTGGCGAAAAAGTTACGAATTACGGACCTAATTATCAACGGAGATAAATCAGCCGAAGCTGGAAAATTTACGGATGCCCTTGAGCAATATGAAAAGGCTAAAAAAGAAGGCAAGCTTATTAACAACTTTGGTAAAGAAGTGACGGAACAACGAATCGCCAATATGGATACCATTGTAGACATTGCTGAAACAGTGAAGGATGGAGATTTCCGGTTTGATGCAGAAGATTACAATGGAGCGCTTACAACGTATCAAAAGGCAAGGAAAAAAGCCCTTACCATCGCCTATACTGGAGAGCCTCAAATAAAGTCTAAAATTGAAGAAACAGAGGCTAAAATCGCTGAGTTGAAAAAAGAACAGAAACAATTACAGGCTGAAGCATTGGAAAAGAGTGGCGACCAAAGCTATGCGCGTCTAGATTATGAGAAAGCAATTGAATCTTACACATTGGCTCAGGAAATTTATCAGGAAACAGAGTTAATCGCAAAGGTTTTAGGGCTTGAACGAAAAATTATGAATGCCAACGATAAATTAAACCCTACTCCTCAAGCTGCTGATAGCTCATTTGAAGCAGCACTACCTTTTGACGGAGGGGCAGTTAACGCTGAGCCATCAGATGCTGAAGTAATGAAAGAGGGAAAATAAATTGATCAAAGAGCTCATGATTGAACGGTTACGCAAAATTGAGGATTTGGAGCAACGTCAACTACTAAAAGATATTGTAAGTGGCGTTTTTGTAAATTTAATCGATTATCAAGAGGATATGAACAACAGGCTAGAAGAGCGTGTTTTTAATGAAATCGAAGATCTGGAAAATCGGTTTGACATATTTGTCACGCTTAGTGCTAAGCAAGATGTTGATCCGATTCATCCATGTTTATTCCCGATACGACCAGTTGATTTAGAAAGTAAAACAATTGATATAAAACATCTACTTCAATTGCTACAACATAAGGAACACGTTGTGCTATATTCTTTATTTCTTGCCTGCGATTCAATTCAAATTCAGCAACTACTAAGTGAACAACGACGTTTCCATGGAACGCTTGTAACGACAGAAGGACCAATAGCGATTCAAGTTAGCCTGACAAGAAATACGGATTATATACAAGAAATTGAGAAGCTCTATCCGATTTTTCAACTAAATGGACTACCCTGGAAAACAATTAATCATCCATTTGCCTATAAGTTTTTTCATGTTAATTTAGTGGATTGTCCACCTTTAAACGAGGAAGCTGAAATTTTGGAAATTTCGGTTGATTTAGAAGAATATGAGCCCAAAAAACGACTGAATATCGTGCCGCTATGGAATATTGAACGGCATGCGGTCAAAAATGTTGGATTCCCTGTGCCTGCAATCGATAAGGTCAATTATGAGCATGTCCTGTCACTAAGAAAAATGGGCACTGAACATGGCTATCTTGTTGAAGCGGATGAAGAGAGTGTTCGCTACGTAAAACGGTCTATCGATGAAATAACCGTTGTGTCACCACAAGATAAGTCAGGTGTTTGGCAGCTAATAAAGATTGTAAAAATGGAAGAAGAGAACATTGGCAAGTTACAATATGAGCTTGTTTCCAATCGACGAATAGCCCATTTCACCTCCAGATTCGCCAGTAAGCATACGGCAAATGTTAAAACGAAGGGTGAAATTATCCGAATGGTTAATACCTTTGAAGCAGCCAAAAGTTTTGAGCTTGTAGATGTTGAAATAGTAGATTCCTTTTCGGATGCAAGCTTTACTTACGCTGCGAATCCTTTCATATCAGAAATGATAGGGGAAAATAGCCATAAAAGAATAATGCTGTTAAAGTTTAAAGCGAAAATTGACAAAGACTTTTTAGCAAATGATATTTTAAGCTTCTTAGTATCAGAAGTACAAAGACATTTCTTTGAATATAAATGTGTAGGTGTTTGGCTATGAACTATATTTGGGATTTGCTCATTAAAGCCGAAGAGCAGGGTCTTGCGAAGGAGGATATCTATTTTTATCTTGCTGAAAGTTACTCGCCCTATATGGAACTAAGCTTACCATTATTAAATGCACAGTTTGTTGAACAATACGTCGAAGTGAATCCATATTATCGCTATTTTAGTATTTTTAAAAATCTTTTTCACCCGAATAATGAGACAAATCTAGCATTTAAAGAATACCTTTTCGACATCGTTTTGCATTTCTTAGCTGAAATCGATCGTGGACAAGGTATGAATAAAAATGAGTTTTATATTCGCTTTATTTTAAGCGATATTGATGCCAATGTATTTGGTAATACTGTGCGCGATCATATTCATGCCTTTTCAAAAAAGGAACAAGAGATAATTCTATTAAATATGCTAAGACTTTACCAAACCGGTGAAGAAATTTACTTACTAAAGGATACGCTGAAAAGGCTCTTTCCAGGTTGCTTGATCTATCTTAAATCGGAGGAGTACGATGAGCTGCTTATTTATATAAGTCACAAGAAGACTCTACAAAATGAGCAAAAAGTGCAGCTTGTTCAAGAGATCTTTGTGCCGATTGGTTATCAATTTGAGGTTTATTGGCAATATCACTTCGGCATTATTGATACAGAGCAAACAATGAAGCTAGACCAAATAGCTCTATATTAACAGAGTAAAAGGAGGGATTAAGCATGACGACTAAGTATTCATATAAACTGAATGTCAATAATCGCTTTACAGAAAAGAAGTATATGACATTTACACGTGTAGAGTTAATGGAAATGACAACATTTCAGCTTCGCAATATTTGTTATAAGGAAAAACTTGTGACAGGGCTAATTAATACTCTCACGAGAGATGAGTTAATCGACAAGATTTTAAGATATCGTGGAGCAGAAGAGAATCTTCTGATTAAAGAATGGAAAGATGGGGGCTTTGAAAGAGTCGAAGCAGTCATGCAAAACTATTTAAAAACACCGATGTCTGACAATGGCGAAATAAAAATCCCTGCCAAAATGAGCATATATAGCGGGATGAAAATGGATAAGCTAGATCAATATTATGTGGAAACAGGTGGGTTTCTAGTTGAATCAAATGTATTGCTCGTAAATGATGAAATGGAACTTTGTGCCATTCTTACGATTGTAAAAGATGATCAGCGCTCTAACAAATATTATTTTGCTGCAGACGAAGCATTAGGGATTCAGAAGACTAAAAATAAAAACTATAGCTTTATTTTTTTAAGAAAGCAAGATTCAGAGTATATCTATAAAACTTACTACCAGGAGACCCCGCTTCCGCCGACAAACCTTCACTACTATAAAGTACCAATACAAGATTTAGAGATAAAACAGCTAGAAACAACGAAGGCCATTCTTGCCATTGACTTTGGCACGACGAATACCACAGCTGGTGTTTATTTAGAAAGTGATTACGTCTCCTCTCCTTGTAGCCATGATTTATTAAATAACAGAATTCAGCTAAATAGCATCAATTTTGTACAATTTCAAGACCCGCTACATCAAAATGAATGGATTGAAGTTGTGCCAACCGTGATGACCGTCGCAGACTGTTCAAATCAAGACCAAGTAAGCTATTACTACGGCTATGAAGCATTAAAAATGATGAAAAAAAATAGCTACACGTCATTGGCAACGAAATTTCAGGGCATTAAACGATGGGTGAGCAATTATACAAAATTAGAAGAGATTATGGATGCAAATGGCAATACAGCACTTGTACCACGCAGTCAAACCTTAAGAGAATTTATGCTTTATATTATTCGCATGGCAGAACATCAATTTAAATGTCGCTTCGAGCATTTACATATTTCCAGTCCTGTAAAGCTAAAAACACAATTTTTAGATATGTTCCAGGCAATTTTACCTGAATACAATATTGAAACAGAGCATGCCCTCGATGAAGGGATGGCGGTTCTTTATAATACAATTGCCAATCAAATTGAGAATAATAGCTTTTTAGATGCGAAGGAATATAAGGCACTCGTCATCGATTGTGGTGGTGGTACAACAGATCTTTCATCTTGTAAATTCCGAATAGAGGACGGGCACATTTCTTACAAAATCGATATTCATACAACCTATGAAAACGGAGATACCAATTTTGGTGGCAATAATATTACCTATCGCATTTTTCAATTTATGAAGATTGTCTTTGCAAACTATTATAGTCGAGGAAATAATGCCTATGATATTGATACGTTAATTGATATTCCCGGCAAGGATATATACCGATATGTAGATGATCATGGTGTTGAAGCTGTGTATGAGCAATTTGAAAAAGCTTTTTTAGATGCCGAGTATATGCTGCCGACGCGCTTCAAGGAATATGAAAACCGCACGCGGGATGAATACTTACGTGTCCGCAATAACTATTATTTCTTATGGGAAATGGCAGAGGAAATGAAGAAAGAATTTTTCCGCAAAACAGGCATTTTGCGTAGTCGCTTTTATTCAGAAAACGATCTTCCTCAGGATAGTGATTTAAATGTAACGGCTGTTGATCGTTGGTGTCTTTCATTACTAGAAAACAATCAATTTAAAGATGTTTATGATTATCCGAACGTCTTTTTTAATATTAAGGAAATTAACCATCTCATTAAAGCGGATATTTATGATATTGTGCGAGAGTTTTTGGAAGAGTTTTATGAGAACGGACAGCTCAGCGAATATTCTATTATTAAGCTGACAGGCCAATCATGTAAAATTGATGCGTTTCGCGAGGCTTTAAAGGAGTTTGTGCCGGGACGAAGTATTGAATTTAGACAGAAGGCTGAAAATATTGGGAAAGTGCCAGAGTTAAAGCTTGCTTGTCTTAGAGGAGCACTTCGTTATTTAAATGCCAAGAAGATCGGCATGATTGAAACAAACGTGACGAATCATGCGCCTGTCGTACCTTATGCTGTAAGTGCCTTTACACATAATCGTCAAGAAAAATTACTTATTAGTAGCTTAGAAAGGCTTAATCAAATTCACGGTACGATTTCGCGACCATGGGGTGTAACGGAAGTTGAATTTTTCCTATCAGGCACCGACAATCAATCTTCCTATAAATACACGTACGTGAATCGCCAGGAAGATTATGTGCCAGTTCTTTATGACAATATCGCCGCAAATTATCAAGATAAAATTCCACAGGACGAAACAGATTCCATTATCAATGGAGAAGTGAAATTTTTTGTCTTCGCAGGAGCGGATCATTGGGGTTTCCATGTCGTCCCTGTCGCTAGACGGGAAGAACAACTGTCCATCGGCAAAAAGGAATTCTTTGCCTTTGAAACGGATTTATCTGAGTTGGATTTCTTCGACGGCTTAAAGTAAAAAAAGTGAATAACAAGAATAGAGGTGGATGACAGCTTGTTTGCCAATCAATATCCACATTTTCAAAAAGGTCGCATTTTAAAGCGAGAAATGCTGGAAAATTTACGAGATTATCCTCGAGAGTTTTTAGATATTTATTTTCAAGATTATTCGAACGGCGTTATTGTAGGGGCCAATATTATTGTAGCGGATACACTTCTCATTATTTCAAACGGCATTATGAAGCATAATGGAAGGCTCTATATATTAAATAACAGCTATGAGCTTCCCTATGAAGCAACAGGGCATGAAACAATACTAAAAGTACGATTTGCTGAAGAAATCAATGACTTAGATTTTAGCAATTACACAACAACGATAGTTTTAGACGATTCGCTAGAGCTTGCCCATAATGAGCTAGAATTAGCGCGCTTTAAATTAAAGTTAGGTGCCAAACTGCGCTCACAGCATATCGATTTTTTCGACTTTGCTACTGAATTCAACACAGTAAATTATCTTCACTGTCAGTATGCAGGCTTGCATAAAAGCACATACCACCCACTTATTTTGCAATATTTTGCACGTGAGCTATTAAAAAATCGACCAAGCAATCCGTATGATATCGCCTTTGCCATGGAGTGCTTAAATCACGAGCGGGTGCAACGGGATGCCATTGATTTCTACATTTGCAATCGTCTCGAGCTAGACTATCAATCGCTAACGAATAATCAAATTCATAAATATTTGAACCGGATTTTAATGGAAGCAAAAGGTGGTGGTCGTATGAAAGGACTTAGTCAAGGGCGACCGAAGCGTGTGATTGTGGATTAGCAAAAATGCTGTTGGTGAAGAACGTCTAAGAAACGGAGGGTGAGTGGGATGAAATTTTTAGATGAAAAGATTATTGCACTTAGAAATGAAATGAGAGAGCAGGAGCAATTTGAGCGAGCGCAGCAAGAAGCAGCATTAAAAAAGCAACAGGAGCCTGAGCAAGCTTCTGAGCAGGTGGAACAGGATCCAAAAATAAATATCTATCAAGATTCCATAATAATTGATGATAAGAAGGTCAAGGTGATAGACCAATCATTATTGGATGGTAAAGTGTCGATACGTATGCCAAATCTTTTTTCCATGATGTCTAGAGAAATAGCATCCCTAAAGTACCCATCAGAGCGAAGACCAAATCTTATTTATACAGATGAATCTTCCACGATTAATCTTGCATTCAACTTGACTCCACATCGATTAAAGGAGGAGGGAGTTGCTGCTTTTCAAGAAAATATGATTGATATCCTTGAACAAGCGCAGCCTTCAGCAGATTGGTTAGACACGGACGTCCTGACAATTGACGAAAAGACAGTTGCCTTTTTAGAGATTATCACCCCGGCTATTGATGGCGATATTTTTAATTTAATGTTCTTTACCTCTATCGAAGGACTAGCACTTATTGGAACCTTCAATTGTCTGGAGGATGACCTTGAAACTTGGCGTCCAATTGCGAGAGCTATGATGGAATCCTTGCAATTTGATTTTGCTAGAAGAAATGGAGGTTCATTGGTATGAGCGGGGTAGTGACAGCTTATCATAATATACAAATCCAACCTTTTGATCTTGTTAGTATTCAAGATCTAACCATTGTAAAGAAAATGAATGAACATGCTACATTGCGCTTTACTGGTATTGTGCCTGAAGAGTCTAGAGATACATATGTATTGATGACTGAGGTACGAACTGCCATTGAAGTCAATCAACTTAGTGATCTTGGCGTCTCTACACCTCTATTTAAAGGTGTGATTTTGGATGTTAAGGTAAATTCGGTTCGTGGGATTTATTATATTGAGGTGGAAGCTGCCTCTAGCACCTATCAGCTAGACATAAAAAAGAAAAGTTGCTCCTTTCAGGATAAGGATATGACCTACTCAGCGCTCTTTAAACGTTTGGATCCCTTCTATCCAGGTTTAGATATTATAGACGAAGCTACTAAAGGAAGGGAATTAGAGAAATTCACTCTCCAATATTTAGAAACAGATTGGCAATTTTTAAAGAGGCTTGCTTCCCGCTTTAATACAGGGCTCGTTCCTGCCGTAACCTTTGATAAGCCAAAGTTTCATTTTGGTGTGCCTGCTGGAAGAGCTAAAGGGAAGCTAGAAGATTATCATTATACTACGAGAAAAAAACTAGCAGATTACCTCGTCTATACAGAGAATGGTAATGACGGCATGGAAGAGCATGATTTCCTTTACTATGAGGTAGAAACCGATCAAGTAATGGACATAGGGGATTATGTCACTTTTAATAATCAAACGCTTTATATTTATGAAGCAAATACAATAATGAAAGACGGATTGCTCAAACATTGCTATACACTTTCAACGAAAAATGGCATGAATCAAAGTGAAATATTTAACAGTGCAATCTCGGGATTATCACTTGAAGGAAAAGTATTAGAAGTCGCAAAAGATCATATTAAGGTACATTTAGCAATTGATGATAAGCAGGATAAAGAAAAGGCCCATTGGTTTCTTTATGCAACAGGCTATACAGCAGAAGGACATAGTGGCTGGTATTGTATGCCTGAAATCAATGATTTTGTTCATGTTTATTTTCCTTCACAGCGTGAGGAAGAGGGCATTGCTAGTACCTCTATAAGAAAAAACTTAGATACAACAGCGACGAATAAGCTAGACGACCCATCGACCAAATATTATCGGACAGCCTTTGGCAAAGAAATAAAATTAAGTCCAACTGAAATACTTATTACCGCTCAAGATGGTGATATTTATATTCGTTTAAATGAAGAAAGCGGTATTGAAATTTACAGCAAAAAAGAGATTAAGCTCATATCTGAAGCGGATATTACAGTAAATGCCAGTAAAAACATTCTTTTATCTGCGGAGGAAGAAATTTCACTGCAATGCAAAGAAAGTAAAATATTAATGAATGGTAGTGTGCAAATTTTTGGGAAAGAAGTAAAGGCAAATTAGAAGGTTATGCTCGAAAGAGAAAGGAGTATTTTATGCAGACAAAGGGAGTTTTACAGCATTTTTATGATATAGAAGTAGAAAAAAGACGGTTGAAATATCTCTTGCTGCTTGAGGATTTTTTTCAAGAATCCAAAGATAAGCTTGCCGATGAATTTAGAAAATCTTTTCAAAAAGTATGTCTTGAACTAGGACAGCAGCAATCACTTCATCAAAAAGGGCCTATTGCACATATCACATTTTCAATGCTTCGCACAGAGCTACTAGAAGGTCGTCATTATTACCTAGTAGAAGGAACTGACGATGAATGGTTTTTTGATCTTCGTCCACTTTTAACTACGTATGATGCGGGCTGGGCGCATAATTTTTTAGAGCAGTACATCCAAGAGTTAAGTTTATACAGTAAAACTTTTATGGGAGCCATTACTCAAGGAGATATTGAACGTATAAAGCTTCAAGATGCCCATCATTTTCATCAATATGTCTTGAGCCTTGCTAGATATGCACTACCGGAAATTATACGTTGTCCAGAATATTTAGCGCTGGAGCGGGATATGACTGTCGAAATACGTATAGGTGAGTTTATGGATATTAATGAAGTCGTGTACAGTGAGGACTTTACATTAAAGGATAATGAAGAAATAAAAGCATGGCTAGAAGAAAAATTAGATGATGAATATCCATATGAGGTATTCAGCGGTTTAAATTTAGCGAACGGCAACTATAGTGAGATAGATATTCGTTATGCATTTTTCCAGAAAACGAATTTAACAAATTGTCAAATGCGTGATTGTCTACTGAATGGAGCCAATTTACGAGATAGTCAGCTTATAGGTACTGATTTAAGCTTTAGCATAATCCATGAGGCAGATTTTAGCAATTGTCAATTACAGGGGGCAAATTTCCAGCAGGCTCAAGGAGCACGTGGACTTTTAAAGCGTCAAATGTGGGAAATGCCGGGTTATTTACCAGTCCGCTTTACAGATGCGAACTTAGAAGGCGCTAATTTTGAGCTAGCGAATTTACGAGGAGCCTGCTTTATTGGAGCAAATGTAAGGAATACTCAATTCGCAGGTGCTAATTTAGAAAAGGCTATTTTTTCGATGGAGTCAAAAGAACATTTAAAGCTAGAGCCATTTCAGAAAGCAAGTATTATTTGGCAGTAGTCGTGGCGAAAAGGAGACTCAAAGATGAACTATTTTATTTTAGCTCAGGATGAGCGAATCTCAAATGCTGTTGAACCAGTTGGAATAGCTCAAGTGATTAAAAAAGAGTTATTAACATTAGATAGAATGGAAGAATTAGAGGAACTAGAACGCCAATTTTCAGTGCTAGAAAAGAACGAAATGCTGTATATCGATTTTATAGAAAAACCAATTGCGCTCTTTTCGGATGCGCTAAAACAGTTAGTGGAGAAATATGAGCCACGTACGCCTTTTAAAGCTGTTGTACTCATGGATATGCCTAAATCAATGCAAACGTTATATTGGCTTGTGATTCCACCAAAAGTTCCTTGTCTTTCATCCCAGACTGAATTTCATCTGGATGGAACGGTGAAGAAGCTTGTTATAGATGAGGAGAAAGCTACTCCTTATACCTTTTTTCAAATAGAGGGCATAAAAGAGAATTATATCGTGGTCAATATTGAATTAGCAGAGAGTATTCTGCGAAGAGATTTGAGAGGAATACGATTACAAAAAATACAAACGGAAGGTAGATGGAACGACATACTTTCTGTAGGTAATTAGTTTGATCAATCTTTTTTAAGTAAATGTGTTTGTATGGGAGTCACATGTAGTAAAAATTGCAACACCTTACGCATAGAAAGGGAGGGTTTTCCAATGTCGGAAGAAATGCAGACAAAGGGCGGCGACCAACGGAGCTATGTTGTAGCTGGTGCCAAATTATCCTGCTCACAAGGCGATCAAACAAGTATTTTAAAAATGCCTGTTAGCCATGGCGTTTATACGAAAAATAAAGCTCAAATGAATACGATGGATTATAAGCCCAATATCAATATTCAACCATTTGGTTTATGTCAAACATTAACTAACCCTATAGTTGCAGCTGCCACAGCCGCCAATAACGGAGTCTTAAAGCCAATGCCCTGTACACCTGTAATCACGATGCCTTGGATTAATGGGAAGGATGATCAATTAATCGAAAATCATCCAGCCTTAATTAGTCAATCTATTAATATGTGTATGTATTGTGGAACGATAAAAGTAGAAGATGATGGGCAAGAATAAGCCATTGTCCCCTGAGGAAAGAAGGGAATTCATGTGAACACGTACGAGGAAGTAATCGGATACGGTGAGCTTGAACTCGTATCCCCCTATGAAATCCAAACGTTGCATAATCTCACGTTAACCCAAACGGTGAATGACCATGCAAGGTTATTAATAACAGGATTTATCCCAGCACAACAAAAAGATAGTTGTATGCAGCTTGCCAGTAGTTCAGATCGCATTGAGCTCTATCAAAAGCGTAAAGGGCAACGACAGCAGGCACTTTTTAAAGGGCAGGTAACAGAACTGGCTATACGCATGGTAATGGGTGTATATCAAATTGAACTAGAAGCAGTTTCTTTAACATTTTCCATGGACTGTAAAGAAAAATATCGCTCTTTTCAACATGATAAGATGACGTATCAGGCTATGCTAAAAAAGGTATTAGAGGATTATTCAGGTGCAGATGCTATTGATACTGTGACCAATGCTACTCCAATCAAGCAATTTATATTACAATATAAGGAGACCGATTGGCAATTTTTACAGCGTATGGCTTCCCATTTCCGTACCGTGTTAGTTGCAGCAGTGGATGCTGATAACCCAAAATTTTGGTTCGGCTTACCGGAAGGTCGCATAGAAAAGTTGTCGGTGGCTAATTATACAATTTTAAAGGATCGCTCTAAGTTTTTACATATAAAGCATAACGACATCGAGTGGCCCATTGAAGAACAGGAAACAGTAGCTTACGTCATAGAATCTAAAAAAACGTTGAAACTTGGTGATCGCGTTCAACTCCAAGACAAGGAGCTTGTCATAGCGAAGTCCATCGCCCGCATGAAGCAAGGCATCCTTACTTATGAATATCATCTGCTGTTCGAAAAAGGCATACGTCAAGACAGACAAAGTATTCACCTATTGCCAGGTACAGCGATTGAAGGAACAGTATTAGAGGTCAAAAAGAATCAAGTACGATTACACCTTTGTATTGATGAAACACAAAAACAGGAAGAGGCAACGTGGTTTCCCCTAGCGACATCTTATTCCGCAGAGGGACATAGTGGTTTTTATAGTCCGCCAGAGGAGGGCGATTGTGTCCATCTTAGCTTCCCGACATATAGGGCGGAAGAAGCGGTTGTTCGTCATAGTGTACGTAAAGGTGGCGATAGTAACCCAAAAACGGCTGATCCGAAAACGTCTTACTGGGGGACGCCAAAAGGAAAGGAAATGAAGCTAGACCCTCAGTCCGTGACATTTACTGCTAAGGATGGGGCAGTTTTTCTTCAGCTCCATCAAGATAGTGGCATTACCGTGCAAAGCACTCCTTCCTTGCTAGTCAAGGCGAATGATACAATCACCTTTGCAGGCAAGCGTATATCCATGAGTGCTGCTGAATCGATGCGTCTCACATGCGGCTCAAGTAGTATTGTTTTTGATGGCAATACGGATATACAGGGACAGGTTGTCACAATGGAAGGCTCTATCAAAGCCCCAGTGTCAATTGCTCCAGAGGAAGAGGACGCAGACCTTGAATCAGCCCTAGATGTAATGGGCATGATCCCTGTTGGTGGGGGTGATGCCTAATGGGTCTATTAGGTTTAGCAGGAAGCTTGTTAGGAATGATTCCAAAAGTAGGCTCTCCGAGCAGTAAGAAAAAAGGAAAAAGCGGAGGGTCGAAAGGGAAGAATGCTAAAAAATCTTCCAGTAAAAAAGGCTCCACGAAGAAGAAACAACGAAAATCTGATAAAAAGAAGAAAAAGAAAAAAAAGAAGAAAAAGAAAAAGTGGGGTAAATTTTTTACCAAAGCACGCAAGCTGAAAAATAGTTTGTCTAAGAGTAAACTAGTCAAACGGGCAAAGAGTGCCATAAAAAAAGCTGTACTGACAACAAAAAAGGCTGTTCAGAAAACAAAGGCGGTTGTGTCGAAAGCCAAACAACAGATAAAGACCGCAGTCAAACAGACGAAGCAAGTAATCAAAGAGAAAGTACTCCCAACAGTTAAAAAAGCCGCAAAAGCAACGACCAAAGCAGTAAAAAATGCCGTACAACCTAAAAATCTGTTAAATACGCTCCAAGTAGGACTAGATCTCGCAGGGCTCATCCCGGTTGTTGGAGAAGTAGCGGATGGCTTGAATGGCATTATTTATGCGGCAAGGGGCGACAAATTGAACGCTAGCCTCTCCTTTGCAGCAATGATTCCAGTGGCGGGCAATGCAGCAACAGCTGGAAAGTGGATAAATAAAGGTGCTAATGCAACGAAGGATATAGCCGTAGGTGTTAAAAACGCTAATAAATCCGCGGGAACAGTTGGGAAAAATACACCAGCATCGAATTCAAAGCCGTCGAATAGTTCCAATGGTGAACCTAAAAAAGTAAGCGTCGACGAATTTAATGCAGATAAAGCTACTAACAAACAAAAAGGCAATTTTGGTGAAATAATTTCAAGTGATAATTTATTAAACAACCAAAGTATAAAAGAAGCTGGATATGATTTAAAGCCAATAGGTAGAGGGGCACCAACTAGCATCAATGATAAAATAGTAAAAGGGATAGATGGATTATATGAAAATGCAAATACAGAATCAAAAATTAAATATGTAATTGATGAAGCGAAGTTTGGTAGCTCCCAATTAGGCAAAACGAAAGATGGACCACAAATGTCAAACGATTGGTTGACAGGTACGAAATCCAGAAAGAGTAGAATATTGAAAGCTGTTGAGGGAGATAAACGTTTAGCTACAAAGATTACTAATGCTTTGGAGGATGGTAAAGTTGAAAGAGTATTATCAAAAGTAGATAGTAGTGGAAATGTTAAAACATATAGGATAGACGCAGATGGCAACATTATGGGGGAATGGCCATAATTTAGAAGACAGGAGGAAACAAATGGAATGAGAGATCATTTATGTATAGAAGATAAATTAAGAGAAGGAATAGAATATAATAAAGAGTTTATTGAAGATAATAGAGAGGATATAAAAAGTTTAGAAGAAGATGAAAAAAATGGTATTCAAAGAAACCCTAATGACAATAAAAGTATTATTGAAGCAAGATATTTAAGGAACTTTATATATGCGTCAGAGAATATTATAGCAAAATACTCCTTAGGGGAAAATATTAGTACAATTGAAGCGGATTATGAGAATGCTATTGGTTCTTTGGAGAAGATCGGAGAAAGAGAAGTTGGATATATAAATTTGCTTTGGATGGTTTCCTTAGGAATATTATTAGAAACTGATAAAAATAGTTTTGAAAGATTAAATAAGGTAGTAGAGAAAGAAAATATCAATGATTCTGTAATTGACTTATTGTTATATGCAAGTGAAGTTGGACCTACTAAAATCACCAATGAATATTATAAAGAAAATCCATATGCAAAAACAAGAGAAATTATTGAACTTGCACAAACGGATAAGAAGGAAGCGTCTAAAAAATTACAAACGTATATGGAGAAAGAATGGTTTAAAGGTCATTATGATTACGAATGGAAGAATGCACACAAGGAGCCTGGATATGTAGGGTTTTGGAGCTTTGAATCTGCAGCACTAGCGAAGATACTCGAACTTGATGATACAAGCCTTGTAAATAATAACCACTATCCATATGATTTGGCACATTACAAAAATTCAATGAAATTTAAACCAATTACCCTAAGCGACTACGACAATAAACAAGAGGTTGAGGAGCTTGAAATAATAGCGGGAATTGAAAATAATCCTACATTGGAAAAGGTAATTCCACCAAGGTGGCACGCATTTGTCAATGAATTGATACATGATTATGAGGGTATGGATGATAGTAGTTTCTACGAAAAATACAAAGAAACGATAGGGTTAGGCCAAATTTGGTTCCTAATTCAAGATTATAAAGAAGAAAATAAGCAAAAAAATCTCTTGGGAAGTTTAATTGTTTTTGCCATGGTCGAAAAAGGATATATAGTGCAATTAGATTATAAAGAAGAAGAGTTGGATGGTTACTTTTCAAGTATGAAAAATGAGTGGAATACAAAAACAAAGTTAGTTCAATTTATATTAAATAATGATCAAAATTATTTCGCATTGGTACCGGCGGATTCGAATGTTAAAGAAATGTATGAAGTTACTGTTAAAGATGTAAAGTAAATTTTTTGATCAGAAAGGATTATGTGTTTATCTACGGTGCATTATATTTTTATAAGTATAATGAAACAGGATAGGTCAATGCTGGTTTCTGGCAAAGCTCTTAACAACCCAACTTATAAAAAACAAAAAATTAACAACCTACTTTGACAAAAAGAACTGGAAATTTTAAAATTTTCATATAGGAGGTTGTTACAAATGAAGAAAAATATAAGTTTTATTATGGCTTTCTCGTTAATAGCAATGGTCTCACTATATTTTTTTAATGAATACAGAACGAAAAATCTTGTACAAGATTTTTTCGATACAGATTCTTTAGCAGAAGTAACCCATGATATTAGTATCATAGATACAGAGCGTAACGTTAAAACTATTAAAAAAGATAGTACTGTATTCCCGACTCTCCTAAATTTACTAGGAAAACTAGAAATAAAACGAACTAGCTCTACTTTTACTTACACTGGCTTTTCTATGATTATTTATTACAACAACGATTTGCATGTTATTTATCTTAGTGAAAATGGACTCTTAACTTATAATCACAAAACTTATGAAATACAAAATAAAAAGGAATTTAAAAAATTCCTTGATATAGTAAAAAAAGAGGCTGATTCAAAATCATAAAATATTTTATAGAGATATATTGATTTTGATGAATTTCTGCTAATAGCAAAAGCGATGACTCCTGCTCAGAATGTGCACAGCATATGATGAGGGTAATCAGAGCGGAAAGCACCGCCGAAATGGGCAACAAAGTTCACAGCAAAGAAAGTGTTAGATTGACTTTAGTCAATCTAACACTTTTTCTTTATCCCACATCTTTTTACAAAGGAATTGAACCGCCACTCGATGTAAGAACTCTTATAGGAATTATATTTCCTTGAACAATAGTGAAGTCAGTGTTCCCTGTCGCCAGGTTTTTAAATGCCAAATAGTTAACTCTAAATGTAATAGAAATATAAGTTTTATTATCATTGAAGATTCTTAATAGTTTATTTATTTGAGAATCACCTTCTTCGGCTACTCGTAAGACTTCATTTTTTTCCCACTCATTCACACTTGTTAATGCGGATATAAGATAGGAAGGAATAGCTGTATAAGTTGTTTTATTAAAAACTTTTTCTAAAGCAGTAGTAGCAAGTCCCCCTAAGGTAGTTGTTAATGCTGCTTTTGAAACTTTACCTTGCCAATAATTGATGAATGCCTCTTGAGCTCGACTCATGTCACCAATATTTGCACGAGAAATAGAAGTAGTTGCATTGTACTCATAACGTGAATATTTAGCTGTTGCCATAATTAAATTCCTCCAGTTATATAATTAATTTTGTTTTGTTAGCACTAACACTCTATTAAGGGGAATTTTCATTTGATTTAACAACCTCTTTTAAAAAAATCGAAACGTTATGGAACAAACTGTATTGAAATGGATAAAAAAACTGCCTCAGTTTCGTAATGGATAATATTTGAAAACCTTGATAGAATAGTTTTCTATCAAGGTTTTTATTTAGAAAGAGAACACTTTGAAAGGATGACTTTATATGTTAAACGATAAAGTTAGAACGTTTCTTTTAAATAAAGGATGGTTAGTAACGGATGAAGATAAAGAATACGACAGTGTCATAAGTAATCTAGCTATCCCTTTTCATTCTAGTTTTGCAGAATTTCAGAGATTTACTACAGAGTGCACATTTAGTACAACAAAAGGTCCTGAATTGATTAGTATTTGCTGGTTTTCAATATATAGTGGTGATTTTGAAGCTTTAACAAATTCTCTGTGGAGAAACAGACCTGGAGGAAATCTACCGCAAAATTATATCCCATTTAGTAATAGAAGCGGAGACTCAATTTTTTTATACGATAAGCAGAATCAAGGCATATATTATGTAAATGAATTAGAAATTAATGAAATGATTAAAGGTAAATTTAATCCACAGTGGAGCGATTTTAATGAATTTTTAGAGTGGTACTTTGATATTAACTAAATAAAAGGAATCTTTAATAAGCTACTATCTCTTGAATTCGCCTATTTTTTGAATGGTGTTAGTCACGAACCATTTGTGAAACCAACGAAGGGAAGTAAATAATGGATATATGTAATAATAAAGAAATTGAATTAAAGAAATCTGAGTTATCGAAACACTTTACATGTTATTCAAATGATATTTTTCAACACTATCTTAAGTTAAAGAGCACGATTACTAAATGGTCGTATTCTTTAGGTGTTACGAAAGATTTAATGCCATTTGAGGATTTAATCCCTTCCGTTATTTCTACGAATAAAGGGAAGCCTCTTTCTAAACCTAGTAAGGCTAACTTTGAGTCGAAAAATTTAGTTACCTATGGCATGGATCATGAAGGTAATGTTCTTTTAGAGAGTAGAAAATATAATAAAGATATATCGAAATTTGGAGAAAACATTCGATATGTAGATTATATAAATGATGAAAAAGTAATCGTTAATGCGCATATTTATGAGTCTAATCCTACTAACTCTAGATTAACTTCTCTTTGCCATGTATATGAGGAAAAAGGTTTAGTGTACTATGTTTCAGTTACACCACCGCATAACTGGTATGTTAGAGTGGACTACTTGCAAGATAATAGAATTGAGAAAATATCAACATACGCTACAAGTTGGTATAAACAAATGGATTTCCGTCTTTATTATGATGACAGCGCCATATTATCAAAAATAATGATTGGTGAGCATTTACATTGGGAAAATCGAAAATAAGTCTTAATAGCTAGCGAAACCAACGGGCAAGGTCACTTTGAATTGGAGGAAATAAATGAATATACATTTTAAGTCGACACTTTTCATCACTAAAACAGAAAGAAATGTTGAGGCACATGAAATCAATAGTCATTTTCAAACTATCTTACCTTCAAGATTGATTGAGTTTTGGAAATCGTATAGTGAAGTTTCATTTGAAAACGGAATTAATATTTATGGCCTTGATATCGCAACTGAAAGAAACAGCTTGTATGAAGTAAGTCGTTACGCACCCGAATATATTTTGATAGGGGATGATGGAGGGGGGCGAGGATTGTTTATAAAAAAGAATGGCGACCTTAACGTTTTCTATCAAGATTTGGGGGCATTGTCATTATCTTTTAATTCTTTAGATATTGATTTGTTTAGTTGGCTAGAAGATGATCCAATAATAGCTGAAGATAATTTGACTTCAGATGAGCTTGATTTCATAGATGAGGTTAAAGTTTATGTAGTTAGCAAACCAATTGAAGTAAATAAATTTATGATGGAAATAAGAAAATCTTTAAATTTAAAAATTTCAATTCGCGATATGAGAGATAAACTGAATAAATTACCTTTTTTAATGATTGAAAATATCACACTTATGAAATATGGCAAGACAATTGAGGGTTTAAATCAAAAATACAATTGTTTAGAGGTTCGCAATTCAAAGAATGTAATATTAATTAGTCCAGAAAGGAATTAGCAAGTATTATAGATTGAGTGAATATAGAGCAATTGTAGCACGAATGATATTTTTTTAGTTTTATGGTAAAATTAGGTTAAATTTTTGTGCGTATTTATATAGTGGCTTGGATGGTGTTATGTTCGTAAATCTTCAAAGATCAAGCAACAATATATTTAAACGAAAGGATAGCATTTTTTATGAAACAACTAGAAAATTCAGTATTAAAATTCATACAGGCAATGGATGAATATCCAAAAGAACCAGTTAACAAAAATGGTGGCGTACGTTATAGGTCAAAATTAGCAAATCTTCATGTCGATGAAAAAATCTATCTTTCTCCGGAATTAATATTCTTTTATCGACATTGTGAAATCATTTGTAATGTCCGTCCTGATGGCTCTCCATTAGATTGTACAGATATTGATTTAGGGATTAGCCCCCTTTATTTGTATCCAGCAGATAAATTGGTTCGTAGGCAAGAAGGGTTTCGATGGATTGGAACCGAAAAAAGAGAAAATCCAAATTGGGACCCCAATTGGCTTGTCGTTGCGGATAAGGATGATGATCCGATTGTCGTTGTCACAAACCAAGAACATTCACCTGTTTTTGCAAGTTATGAAACGAGTGCATTATTTCCTATCGCGGATTCTTTTTCGGCCTTCCTAGATGCTCTTTCGGTGACATTAGAAATAATACATAAACAATTCAAAGGAGAGATAATGGATGAAGAAACTTTTGATATCTACGATGATTTTATAAAAATGTTAAAATCATCTTTGATTAATATTTTAAAAAAAGAGGAATACGCTGATAATTTTATTGATTACTTATATGGTTAATCAATTATCTAATAAGTTTTGTTAGAAAAAGGGACTAAAATAATGCAGATGTAAGCCGTTTTTTTAACATGAGCTTGGTTCCGCTGTTAGCCTAAACGAGGGAAATAATTAGTTATTTGGTGTTTGTACAAAGTAAAATTGTAGTAATTTTACTTTGTGTAACATACTTAAAAGTGTAGCAATAATCTTACAACCAAAAAAGGGGGAACTATGGTGAAAAAACTTGACTCAGATTTCAACTATTTATTGGATATGTACGAAGATTCTTATTATCCATCGTTTTTAGTAGATAAAATTCAATTGAACATTCGAAAAGTAGTTGATTTTCTTGAAGAAGGCAATCAATCGCTTGAAGCGGTTCAGGAAAAGTTAGATGAAATGACTTTAGCCATTAATGAACTACAGGATGAGTTTTATGAGCATGAAAGTGAAATTGAAACCGTTGCACGCGATGCCATCGCAATTACAGTAGAAGAGATTTTACAATATTTCGAGATTGATATAGATATTGAAGAAGCTTTAAGAGAAAGAGATTGGTAAAAAATTACCATTAGTTTTTTCAAAAAAAATAAAACACCTCTAAATGAGCACTTGGCTGCCTATAACGCAACAAGTGCTTTGTTATTTTAGTTAATGCATTATTCCATGCATAGTCATTATGGTTAAACATAAACGGCATCCTGTAGGGGGTATTCCAAGCAAACAGTGTAAACGAATGAGATGAGCATAAATGAAGGATTACCGTTTATGCTTCTTTTTATCTAATACACCTCAATATAGTACTATTTCGTATTGTTTAAATGGCACCTTTTTGAAAGATTGTAGAAAACAAAGGAAAATATCGGATTATGGCCGATATATATAAATAGATGGATAGAGGAGGTAGAAAAATTGAATAAAAAATTATTTATTACAGTAGCTGCTACTATTCCGGCAGTTCTTATTGCCCCAACAATAGCGGGAGCAGCGGCATCAGAAGTGACAGTGACAGGTCAAAACAAGGTGAACGAAGTTTTGAAAGCTTCTATCGAAAATTTACCTGCTAATTCAATTGTCAATGGCTATCAATGGTATTACTTAGAAGACGGAGCGAATGGTGTGACGAATAAACCGATTCCTGGCGCAACGACTGCATCCTTCACAATACCAGTTGAGGCCGCTGGAAAAACGCTATATGTAGAAGCTATTACAACGACTAATAATCGCTATAAGAGTGCGACACAAACAATTAATACGCTTGACCTGGCGATTACTAAACCGGTCTTTCCGAATTCTGCAAATTATATCGTGCCAGGGGAAGCGGTAAAAGCTTCTGCCGATGTTACGGATAAGGCAGGCGCAAAATTAAAAAGTGATCAAATTACATATAGCTACCAATGGTTTTATAAAGTTGGTGATTCCTTCACAATTATTGATGGAGCAACGAACGGTACATATACAGTCCCTAAAAATGCTTTGGAAGAAAATATGAAAGATATTATGGTAAAAGTTAAAGCAAAAGTTGGCGCGGCTATGGTAGAATCCGATTTTTCTGAAGTGATGACGATATCGAATGAACCAACGAATACAATGATTAACGAAATTAATACATTACTAAAAACTGACCATCACTATAATATTTCTAATTTGGCTTCATTTAAAGCGGAAGTAATGGCGATTGATGCAAAGTATCAAGCATTATCGGCACCCGCAAAAGCAAATGTGACCAATTATAGCGTGTTGAAGCAGGCACTTGTGGATGTAGAGGTTATCGAGAAGCTAAATGAGAAGGTAAATAAAGTTAATGATGTTGAGGTCAAGAATCTAACCCAATATTTAAAGGAAATTGATGACACTTATAATAAATTGGATTTATTACAACGCAGTTTAGATGTTGATGATGCATTATATACAAGTATTAAAAACATCTTGAAAGATCCAACAGATATCAATGACTTCAAGGAAGTAAGAAGATTAAATCAAGCAATTATTGGATTACTAGCCTATGAAAATTCCTTTGTCAAGTATGTCCCTACTAACATCCAATTATTACTAATAGCAGTTGAAACAATCGAAAAGGATATAGCAAAATTATCTCAAAATTATCGTCCAACTGTGCAAAATCAATCAATCTTAACTGATGCGAAGCAAGATATAAAAAAAGTTGAGCAGTTTATTAAACAATTCGAAAAGCTGTCAGCCAATAATACACCGAGCAAACAAGTAACATCAGCAAAATCGATACGTACGGCTTATGAAAAGCTAACATATAAACAATTACAACTCGTGCCAGCTAATTACGTTACGAGATTGCTGGAAGCGGAAAATGCTGAAAATCTTCAAATCGAAAGTTTAAATACAGAAATCGCCAACTATGTAGGGGATGCTGATGATATGTATCCAATCAATCTGACAGCAGAAACTTGGCAAAGTCATGTTACAATTGTTAACCGTATCATTAATGAATACAAAGGACTAACGAAAACTTCCGCTGCCAAAATTATTGGTTATAATCGCATTGTCACGTTGCAAAAGGATTTAAAAACGGCAGATAAAGTGATAAAAGAAATGGATGCCTATAAGAAGCTGTCAGAGGTACAAGGTGTGGCTGGCAATAAGCTGAATTCAAGCTATACGAATACGTTAAAATCTTATAATAAGTTAACGAGCTTGCAACAGTCACTCGTTTATAATGCAGATGATTTTTTATTGAATTCGCCCAATGTTACCGTTGATAACGGCAAGGAGCCTGCTGATAAAGCAGCAGCAGAAACGTTAAAGGCAACTGTTGCTAAGTTTGCAGACGTTACGAACTTTACATTTGCACAATTCGAAACGGCTGTTAATGCAGCGACCGTAACATACAAAAGCTTATCTTCACCAGCACGCAAGTATGTCACAAATTATTATTTATTAACAGCGGCTAGCAAAGACCTTTCAGGCGTGAAATCATTCCATAAAAAAGTGCAAGCGGCAAGAGAAGAAACAGATGCTACAAAACAGGCTAAAAAAATTCAAACAATCCAGACGGCTTATGCAAAACTACCTGCCAACCAACAGCATTTAGCGAAACAGCAATACGAAGATTTACTGAACAATCGTTTAGTCGATGGCACTGCCCCAGACATCACAGCATTGGATGAGGCAATTGCTCATTTGATCGCTAATGATCAGTATCTAGTGCCAAAAGAAAAAATTATGGAGCTGTCGGCCCAATATAATAAGTTAAGCGCTACGGATAAAAAACGTATTACGAATGCTTCGATATTAACTGCGGCAGTAAACGATGTGAAGAAAGTAGAGTCATTCCTGAAGCAGTATGAAAAATCATTTATGAGTAATCCTACAACTGTCATTAGTGCTTTTGGAAAGCTTTCTTCTAAACAAGTGACTTTAGTTAGTGCAGAAATCCGAAAAGCAATCATTGATAAAGAGCAAGGACTACAACAATCGAATGAAAAGGCATTGCAATTAATTGAATCCATCAATTCACTGCTTAAAAATGGCGAATATATTGATGATTTAGAGAAAACGGTAAAGGACATTCGAGTAGAGTATGATAGTTTGAGTGCTTCTGAAAAAAGTGTAGTCAAAAATATTTCGAAGCTGACACAGGCAGAAAGTGACTTGAAAAAAGTCGCTGATGTGCATGCGCTTTATCCTGCTACAGAAGGGGATGAAGCTGCTCGTAAAGCTTGGCGAAATGCTTATGCGAAGCTTTCAAAAAAATTAGAAATTCTGTATCATAAAATGTATCCAAGCGATCTCTAAAAGTGTACCCCGAATATTCATATTCGGGGTTTTTTCTTAGCCAAATGACACTTATTTTTAATTACTTGAAAATCGTAATCTTACGGATACAATAAAGATGAATAGCACGACATAGTAGTGGTGCAATTTATTGATAATCTTCTGCTAATTGTAGAAGCTAAAGAAATATATAGAACGGCAAGTGATTAAAGAGGAGAGAATAACACAATGCTGACAAATCATACAAACAACAATTTTGATAATGCCCATAAACTTCTTATGGCAAAGTGGGTGGAGGATTTTCGTCCATTTGCCCAAGAGGGGAAATGTGCCAGCTATATTCCCGCATTAGCTCAAAAAGATCCGCAACAATTGGCGATTTCGATTATTGGACCGACGAGCGAAGAACTAAACGGTGGGGATGTAACAGAACTTTTTACCTTGCAAAGTGTGTCAAAAGTTGTGACCTTTATATTAGCGTGTATGGATCGGGGATTACCTTATGTGTTAGAACGAGTGGATGTTGAGCCTACAGGCGATACGTTCAATTCGATTATTCGTCTAGAAAGCCATCAACCAGGCAAACCATTTAATCCGATGATCAATGCTGGGGCTATTACAGTTTCATCGATGCTTGCTGGAAATTCAACACAGGAGAAAGTGTCAAAAATCCTTTCTTTTTTAGAGCAAATGGTCGGTAAGCAATTAAAGGTAAATGAAGGTGTTTTTCAATCGGAATGGCACACGGCTCATCGTAATCGCTCATTAGCATATTATTTAATGGACTCGGGCTTTTTAGATTGCCCTGTAGAAGAGGCGTTGGAAGTTTACTTGAGACAATGTGCCATTGAAGTGAATGTTTCAGATTTAGCGATGATTGGATTAGTGATTGCAAATGACGGCTATCATCCACTAACAAAAACACAGCTCTTTCCAAAGCAAGTGGCAAAGATGGCCAAAGCTTTAATGGTGACATGCGGTATGTATAATGCATCAGGTAAATTCGCTGCCTTTATTGGCTTGCCTGCTAAAAGTGGAGTTTCTGGTGCTATTGTTGCGGCTGTTCCAAGTCACGCAGGATTAGAATCACCTTTTCCAGCAGGTTGTGGTATCGGTATTTATGGACCTGCGATTGATGACATCGGAAATAGTGTTGCGGGAGTAAAATTACTCAAGCATCTCACAGATGAATGGAATATGACGATTTTTTAAAAGGTCAACAAATAGCGTAGATTAGCACAAATGCTTCCCTACGCTATTTTTTATTCTTTATGAATTTAATTGCAGTTGGGGGAGACACTGTTTAACAGTGCTAACCCTTTTTCTTATATTCTCTATTTTTCCTTTACTTTCCTCGCTTCATTGTAATCAAACGAGAACGATCCTAACCGTGGTTTTTGCAATATCCTTGCCAAGGAAAGAGGACATAAGCTATGTCATCCTTTCTAAAGAATCATTTGTTTTATTGAAAAATAGAAGATATAAACCAAAGATAATTGTAATAATACCTGTTATGATGATTAAATTTACTACATTATCATAAATCATAGGTATTAACAAACATGTGACAATAGCAAAGGACGAAACGGTATTGATTACAGAAGTCACTTTACCAATATGTTGATATTCATAAAAATGATAGATCATTTTTCCATAAACTGTACCTGACATACCAATTAATACGAATGTTAAGGCGAAGAGTACGGTTTTTATAGCTATGCTATCTATGAAAGCTATCATTGTAATCGCAACGCCTGATACTAGATAATCAATCATGAAAAAGTTTTTAAAAGGCATTCTAATCTGGTTTGAGAGAAATACGCCAACAAGTTCTGATCCTCTTTGGATAGCTAAAAGGACGCCTAAATATTCAACACCAATATTTAATATTACAAGATAAGCACCAACAATACGCATAACCATCGTGGTAAGACCGCTTAAGATACCTTCCATAACAACAATTCGTGACGGTGTTTTTTTTTGCCAAAAATATGTAAAGGCAAACAAAATATCATTTTTATCATTCCCTTTTTCTTGAAGATGATTGTTCTTAGGTGGCGTATAGCCAATATTTTTTACAGATATTCTTAAGAATAGTGCAATACATAGGATGAACGTAAACATGTCAAGTATGAGTATACTGATGACAGACATATATATAAGAATGATTGATGATAAAAAATTAGATACTATATCAACGGTATTATTTGTAATATTCATAGCATAAACAGATTTTTCGATATCTGTTTTTTTATGGTGTAGAATTTGAGGAATAAAACTGGATTGTACGGGATAAATCAATGTGTTTGCAAATGAAAATATAAAATGGCATATGAAAATGAATAGTATATCGAATCTAAAGAATACTGTGCATAATATGCCTGTGATAGCTAGTAATTGAACAATTTCAAAAGTGATTAGAAGGCTTTTTTTATTTCTACAGTTATCTATGAAAGATCCAAAGACAAAGTTAATTAATGAGGGGAAAAAGGCGATTAATCCGAAGAGAGCCAAAGCATCTGCACCTAAATTATATAGAGAGATGGTTATATAGGCTAAAACAACAGTATATAAGCTATCTCCAAAATTGGTTATTACTCTCCCGAAAATTAAGTAAATAAAGTTGTTATTTTTTCTTAAGGTCATATTTATATACATCCCAATTAAATAAATCGATTTGAATTGCCTCAGGTTTATAATTTAATTGTGTAATAACGCTGAAAGCTTGATAGGAAATTAAGCCTGCAGCCATGTAGGTTACGGGTGCTATAACACTTGTCGGGAATGTAATGTTTTCCAAAAGTTGTTCTCTTGGTGCACCTTGCTCTCCATACAATTCAGAGCTTGTAATCGTTAAATTTGGATACATACAAAACGTGTTGATAACTGTAGTAGCATATGAACCTGAAATAAAAGGTTTATTAAACGCTATTGATAAATCATCAAACCATACGTCAATTTTGTGCTTTGGAGTGTCTGCACAACAAATCGAAATATCAAAGTTATATTTATTGTAAATTTCCTGCAAGTCATTTTTGGTAGCTAAATATTTATTTATTTTATTTACATTTATTTTTGAATCTATTTTTTTTATATATTTTTCAACGATGTCTACTTTATTTTTTCCTATATCTTCTTTAAAATATGTACCCTGTCTCGTTAAATTTGATTCATCTATTTGATCATTATCAATGATCGTGAATGTTTGAATACCAAGTCTAGCCAAGATTTCGCATACATTGGCCCCAATTCCACCTAGACCAACAATTAAAACATGCGCATTATTTAATTTTCTCTGATAAATTGAAGGGTCTATGTTATTTGAAATATCCATCCATTCGAAGAAGTTAATATTGCGTGAATATTTATGTTGTTTATCATAATCATTGATAGTAAGTAGACCTAAATCTTTTAGCACTTTTACTTTATTATTAAATTCTTCTGTACTTATTGTTAATTGTTCACGCTCTTTCTCACCATTTAGTACTTTTAAAATATCAATATTTAGTTCACTTTTTTCGATTGACCGTTCTATTCCATCTTGACCAAAACCAAAGATTATTTTTTCCTCTACTATTAAAGGTTGTAAAGTCTTTTTTATTTTTAATAGAGTCATCGAAATATACCTCCATTTAAGATTGAAAACAAAACAGAAAGAATGTAAATCCTTCCTGTTTTGTCTCATTGGAATGTATTCTAAATTAACCATATAGGTTTTACGAAAGGCTTAACGATCGCCATTACGAAATGCTGGTAGCATAAAAATCACCCCCAACCAATTTCTTAGAGATATTATAAAAAAATAGCAGAAAATTTTCAATAATAAAATAAATGATAATATACTATTTTTTCTGAATATTATTCAGTCGAATTGATCATCAATTTTTTGATTTTATTCTACTTTGCATTGTGAGACATGAAGTATGTGAGAGGGGGAATTGTTGTTGAAGTGCTAACAATTATCGTTTGACTTAAAGGTAGCATAACGCTAGTTTAGCATGCTAAGGAGATACAAAGTTCAATGTAGCGTGTACAAGTAAATGGGTTATGGCTGTGAAGTAATATCAGCTTTACAGCTATTCATTGTATTGTAGCGTTGGGGATTTGGGGAAGTGCTGATAATAAAAGATAAGACGCAATGTGAAGCGATTGCGTCTTTACCGTGGCTATATCAAGCACAATATTCAAAGCGGTGCAGGTTATTGTTGATGTTTTTTTCGTTTATATAGAATGAAAAGTCCAATAAACCAGATTGGTGTTAGCAACAGAGCAGTTCTTGTCGCCTCAGAAATCAACATTATCACTAATAAAAAAGCGAAGAAAGCGAGTACTAAATAGTTCACAAACGGTGTCAATGGTGCTTTGAAAATCGATGCATCGTGAAGTGCACGATTTTTACGTTTATAAATGATATGTGAAATTAAAATTATACTCCATACCCAAATAAAACAAATGGCACTAATTGTTGTCACGACGTTAAAGGCGTTTTCGGGCATTAGTTTACTCAGTAGTGCGCCGACAGAGACAACAATGGCCGAAACAACAAGTGCGTTACTTGGGACACTGTTGTTATTTAGTTTTGCCAATGAAGCGGGTGCTTGATTTTGACGGCCCAGATTATAAAGCATACGGCTGGTAGAAAATAGACCGCTATTACCCGCTGATGCGGCAGAGGTCAGGACGACAAAATTAATAATACCTGCTGCGATCGGTATGCCAGCTAATGTAAAGACTTGTACGAAAGGACTGCTTGCTGCAGACATTTCGTACCAAGGATTAATGCATAAAATAATGACTAATGCCCCGATATAAAATAGTAAAATTCGGAGTGGGATTTTATTAATGGCTGAAGGGATATTTTTCCTTGGATCGGCCGTTTCCGCTGCAGAAACACCGACTAATTCGACCCCAACAAAAGCGAAGACAACCATTTGGAAAGCCATTAGGAAGCCATATATGCCGTTAGGGAACAGTCCACCATGTGCCCAAAGATTATTTATTGATACTGTGCCAGAGCTTGTTTGGAAGCCTGTAAATAGCATGAATACTCCGATAATTATTAGGGCAACGATTGTGACAACTTTAATAAGGGCAAACCAAAATTCGAGTTCTCCGAATAGTTTGACAGTCAATAAGTTGAGAAATAATAGAATGACTAGACAGCCGATAGCAGGTACCCATTGCGGAATATTAAACCAATAGTTTATGTAGACTCCAACGGCAATAATGTCTGCCATTGCGGTCATAATCCAGCAAAACCAATAAGTCCAGCCAGTGACGTAGCCTGCCCAAGAGCCGATGTACTCTGTCGCGAAATCTGTGAAGGAAGTATAGCCAGCGTTTGATAGTAATAGTTCTCCTAACGCGCGCATAACAAAAAATAAAGCTGTTCCGACAATAAGATAAGCCAAAATAATAGAAGGTCCTGCTAAAGCAATCGCTTTACCTGCACCTAAAAATAAGCCTGTACCAATAGTGCCCCCAATGGCAATCAGTTGCACATGGCGATTTTTTAAATCACGTTTTAATTGTCGTTGTTCCACGTTCATTCCCCCATAGGTTGCGTAGAAGCGGTAACTGGAAAATAAAAAGAGACTAGTAGCGACACTAGTCTCGTAAACGTCAGAATAACAATACCCATGTTCGAAAGTTCGGTTCGTTAAAAATAAATACAACATTCGTATGGTATAGCTTTCATGATGAAAGTTGATATTACTCCTCTGTCCTTTTGCCTGAGATAGTGAACCCTTCGGCGACGCAATTTGCGCTCTCTCCAGAAATGCTCCTGCTATAGTTTGATCCATAGCATTCATCGCTTCATTTATAAATTATTTTAAGATATTATTTATCCTATCAATGACAAGGAAATAATTCAAGGGGAATTTTTTTGTAGTTTACAACAAAAAAGAAAAATGAAGATTAGGTTACGTAATTTGTTACGAAAGATAGTAATTTTAAACATAGAGTATTTCGGCTAATGAGTACGTTTTAATTTTAGGTAAAAAATGACATAAAATAAAATAGATGTTATATTGAGTTTGGTGTCTTCGTGAGAGGGTTTAATCCTTAGGATAAAACAACTGTTTGTTATAGGAGGATACGAAAATGAAATACTTGTTTATTAACCGCAGCTTTTTTTCCATGTGGTTATCACAATTATGTTCGATTTTAAGTAGTAGATTGAGAGAGTTAGTGATTCCTTTATTAGTCTTAGGGATGACGCATTCCCCATTAATAGTAGGATTGGTAGCCCTTTCACAACAGCTTGGCGTCATCTTATTGGCGATGCCTGTAGGAACTTGGATGGAACGAAAAAATAAACAGACAGTTATGATTATGGCCCATGCTCTTACCACCATCTGTTTGTTTGTATTAGCTTTTTTCGTTTTTCAACAGTCCATTAACAGCCTTTTTATCGCGCTCTTATTGTTTTTAATAGGCGTTTTAGGCCTTTTAAGTAGCACGGCATTTAATGTAATGATTCCAGCCGTTGCCGGGAGACAAAATTTAATGCATGCCCATACGAGTATAGAAGGTGCTGATGCAATCAGTACGCTGATCGGGCCGATGCTCGCAGGTTTTTTATTTGCTAAGATGGGAGCTAGTTATACTTTACTACTATGTAGCATGCTATCAGTTGTTGCATTCATATTTATCTACACGATTCACTATGAAGAACCGATTCCTAAAAAGCATAGTAAACATTTAACAATGATGGACAAGATAAAAGATTTTTTAAAACGTACATCGCAAGGCTTTACTTATCTTTTTGCAAACGCTTCTCAACTCATTAGTACGCTTGCCATTTGTGTGTTAGGCTTTACCACGGTTTTTATCCCCTTAACCGTCATGATCCATGCCAATCATACATTAAACTTATCACCTGAACGTATCGGGGTATTATTATCATTTGCCGGTGTAGGCAATATTGTAGGAGTCGTTATTTTAAAATGGTTGAAAAACCCTAACTGGATTCCATTTTTAAGTTTTCTACTTAGTATTTCAGCAACCGGTATCCTACTTGTCTCCATTACAACGAACTTTTGGTTATCTTGTGTAGGGATGTTTGTCTTTGATGGTGCCTTATCTATGGCATTTGTTATACAAGCAGCTGTTCATCAAGGTGTGACGCCAGATGAAGCACTTTCAAGAATTCGTAGCGCAACATATGTATTAGGTGGATTAATTGCAATGTTCGCTTCTTTTCTTTCAGGCATCATGACACAGTTTGCATCAACAACTACAGCACTTGGCTTTGGGATTTTGTTACTCTTGTTCACAGCACTCTATATGATGCGCTATCGGAAACATAGTATGCAGTTAGACAAGCTTAAACCGATATATATTAAATAATCATTAAAAAATTACTCAATAGGGGATAACGGTTGGAAAATATACCATTGAACTATTTTTGTTGTCGTTAATATTAAAAATTTTTGAACAAGAAAGTAGGACAACGATGCTTGTGAAAATCCACAAATATGACACAATAAAAACTCGCTAAGAGACGCATGATAAAGTTAGTCGTTAGACAACTACTATTATATAGAAGAAACTCTGAAAATTAGCAAAAAGAATCCATCACCAAGCATGGGGATGGATTCTTTTTTGTGCGAAATAGCAGCATCTAATCACGTAGTTGCTCCTCAGAAAAAAGGACTAGTTAAAATAGTCGCATTTGCCTTATTGTATTCGCGTTGTTTATTATTTTTTTGTTTTAATTTTACCAGTCCAATTACGGAAGCCGCCTTCTAACTGGTAGAGTTGATTGTAACCACGTTTTTTAAGGTAAAGAGCAGCACGTGCGCTACGGCCTGTATTTTGACAGTATAAGTATACTGGTAAATCTGGGCGAATTTCTTTATAACGTTGACGTAATGCTGTAGAAGGAACGTTTCGTGCACCAAGAATATGACCTGCATCGAATTCTTTTTGTTCACGCACATCGATTAACTGCGCTTTACGATAGCCTTCAATAAATTGTTCTTGTGTTAGGTTGGTTACAGCTTTTTTTAGTCGCATTGCATTAATTCCGATATATGCAATAAGCACTACTAAAACGACACCAATTGTGATAAGTATATCCAATTTCTTCTTACCCCTTTCTATCTTCTTTATTATTATAAAAGATGCGCTAGCGATAGTCCAATGAGTTTGATAAAATTAACTAGATTGTGGCTAGAAATGATTGATAGATGTAGGAGATGACGTAATGACAACTTGGTATTTTCTAAATTCAGGAAAATGTAGTCCTTCTTTTAATATGGCACTAGATGAGGCTTTGCTTGATTGGCATAGTGAGGGTTTAATTCCTCCAGTTATACGTTTTTATGAGTGGGAGCCAGCGACATTATCGATTGGTTATTTTCAACAAGCAAAAAGAGATATTAATTTAGAGGCAGTTCGTGAACAAGGCCTAGGTTTTGTTCGTCGACCAACAGGGGGACGAGCAGTTTTACATGAACATGAGTTGACATATAGCGTGATTGTTAGCGAAAGCTATCCGAATATGCCGGAATCCGTGACAGAGGCATATCGTGTGCTAAGTGAAGGGATATTAGAGGGCTTTCATAATTTAGGCATGGATGCTTACTTTAGTGTGCCTGATACAGAGGAAAAACGGGCAGATTTGAAGCAACCGAAAAGTGCGGTGTGCTTTGATGCACCGAGTTGGTATGAGCTAGTTGTAGAAGGTAAAAAAATAGCAGGTAGTGCACAAACACGTCAAAAAGGTGTTATTTTGCAGCATGGTGCCATTTTACTTGATCTTGATCAGGAAAAGCTATTATCTGTTTTTAATTTTTCAAGTGATGCGGTAAAAGAACGTATGCGCAAAAAACTACCAGAAAAGGCAGTCGCTATTAATAGTTTAGTAAAAGAACCAGTGACGATTGAACAATGTGTGGAAGCATTTCGAGATGGTTTTGCAAAATCGTTGCAAATTGAATTAAAACCATTTACACTTTCTGAGGAGCAATTAAAATATGTGCATGCGTTAGAAGAAAAAAAATATGCGCATGATGATTGGAACTTTAAAAAGTAAAATATGGTATAAGAAAAATATTTTTTCACCGTTTAAACCTTGTAATGGCAAGCAGTAACCAAACTACTCGAAATTGCAAGAGTTGAAATATAAAACTATATATAGTATCTTTTTAAAAGCGACATACACAATATGTAGTGTTCACTAACACATGATATTGTGTATTTAATTTTGTAGGGGAGGCAAAACGATGGTACTTACAAATCATCAACCCGATGTAAACAAACAAATTGAACAGTTAAACAAAGATATTGAGCAATTCCCACAGGTTCACCCTGTGACGCCTGATATGCACATTACGCATAAAGGTGTTTCAAGACTTGTGATGATCGATCGCTACTCGTTTAAAGATACGGAAAAGAAAACACTCAAAGCTGGTGATTTCGTCGTATTAACGGTTAAGGCAGATCCAAAATTCCCCGCACGTGGTTTAGGAACAATTCAACGTATTGATATGTCTTCAAAAACAGCGGACATTTTGATTGAGGAAGACTACCGTAGCGCACTAGATGATCCAACAGAACAAGAAACAGGTGTGATCACACGTTCAATTGACGTGCTAGAAAAGCCTCTTGAAATTTTTTATGAGCAAATTGCCAAACGCAATGCAACAGGACTTGCTTCAGTAGAAAAAACGGCTGAAAAACGCCAAGAATGGTTTGAAAAATTTTATAAACAGCTTGTATCATTGAAATTTGTACCAGCTGGTCGTGTCATTTATGGAGCAGGTTCAGAAACAGATGTAACATTCTTTAACTGCTATGTTATGCCATTTGTTGCAGATTCTCGTGAAGGTATTAGTGATCACCGTAAGCAAGTAATGGAAATTATGAGCCGTGGTGGTGGTGTAGGAACGAATGGTTCAACACTTCGACCTCGCAATACATTAGCACGTGGTGTGAACGGCAAATCTTCAGGTTCTGTATCATGGCTAGATGATATTGCCAAACTGACTCACCTTGTCGAACAAGGTGGGTCGCGCAGAGGTATGTAAAATTTGAGTGCTTCTGCGATAACAAACCTCGTGAATTGCTGGGATCTCTTTGACTGAAATATTATCACTTTAATCGAGGTGAAAAATATGGAAGTTTATGATGCGAAGCAACCCCAAACTTGTTTAATATGTGGATTTAAAATTAATCATAATAAACAAGGTTGGTTTACGGCTCATTTAAAAAATGAGCATAATTTATCATTAGATGATTATTTATTATCTTATTTTTATCCTAAAGAAATGGTAACTTGCCAATATATTTTATGTAATAACATGGTAAAACTAAGAAGAGGCGTTCCAAATAAATTTTGTAGTAGAAGCTGTCGAGGAAAAGGTGAGCCTTTAACTTGTGTAATATGTGGAAAACTGTTCGATGAAAAACATCGTCAGACAAAAACTTGTAGTAAAGACTGTGCAAGTAAACTAAGATCACAAAATACAGGGAATTGGCATAACAAAATGTCTTTTGAGCAAAAGAAAATTCATTTTGAAAAAATCATTTCTAAAACAGCAAAAACGAGGAAGTTAAATGGAACTCCTTCTTGGAATAGCGGCAAGACAGGTATATATAGTGAAGAAACCATTGAAAAAATTCGACAAGCTGCATTGAAACAACTAGAGGAAGCAACATATAGAAAAACGAGCATTGAAAAAACGATTGAGAATTTCTTGCTTGAAGAATCTATTCCCTATAAATATTCCTTTATACTCAAGGGAGCACAATTTGATTTTAATTTAGTAGGGACAAATATTCTTATTGAATGTGATGGAGATTTTTGGCATGGCAATCCGAAATTCTATTCATCTTTTTGTTCAGTTCAAAGGCGAATAAAAGCTAGGGACATTGAAAAAAATCAAATTGCAGCAGCTAATGGTTTTACATTACTCCGTTTCTGGGAAGATGAGATTAATAATGATTTTGAAAATGTAAAAATGCGCATTATAAATGCACTGCTAGCTACAACGTAACTGGAAACGGTAAGCGTGAATGCTAAAAATAGTGGTGGGATAAAGACAATCAGCAGCCAAGCCTCTATTGATGAGGAAGGTTCAACGACCATCGAAAACACGCTAGGATAGCGGAAGTGAGTAGAGTAGGAGTGAAGTCACTCCGAAGTGCGAGGACATCTAATAAGGTGTAAGATATGGTCTCAACTTCTATGGTGACATAGAGAGTGGGTGTAACGAACCCGCGCAAGGGAATTGGCACAAATGATTATGCTGGCAGATTGGCATCCTGATATCGTGGAATTTATTATTTCAAAAATGCAAAATCCACGTATTTTACGATACCTTATGGAAAATACAGCAGATGAGACGATTATTCGTCTAGCGAAAGAAAAATTAAACTTTAAGCCGCTTACAATGCAAGAAGAAGCAATGTATCAAGGCATTGTTAATTATAAAGGCATCGAAGGATTAGGCGGATTCGATAGCGGCATTATCCGTGAAGCGGAAAATAAATTGCGTGACGGTGGTACGTACACTGTGCATAACCCAGAGTTTTTAACAGGTGCTAATATTTCTGTTACGTTAACGAAAGAATTTATGGAAGCTGTTGAAGCGGACGCTGATTTTGAGCTGCGTTTCCCTGCCGTTGAAGAATATTCAAAAGAAGAAATGGCTATTTACAATAGTGAGTGGCATAAAGTTGGAGACGTGCGTGAATGGGAGAAGATGGGCTACAAAGTACGCACGTATCGTACGATTAAAGCAAAAGATCTGTGGAATTTAATTAACGTATGTGCAACATACTCTGCAGAACCAGGGATTTTCTTTATCGACAATGCCAACGAAATGACAAACGCAAAAGCGTATGGTCAAAGTGTTGTTGCGACGAACCCATGTGGTGAACAACCACTTGCGCCTTATTCCGTTTGTAACTTAGCAGCTGTTAACTTAGCGCAGTTTGCCAATAAAGAAGACCAAACAGTTGATTATGAAGCATTACGTGAAACAGTACGTGTTGGTGTGCGTATGCAAGATAATGTCATCGATGCAACACCATACTTCCTAGAGGAAAATCGTGTACAAGCTCTTGGTGAGCGTCGTGTAGGTCTAGGGGTAATGGGCTTAGCCGATTTATTAATTTATTGTGAAAAAGAATACGGCTCAGAAGCGGGCAATGCACTTGTCGATGAGATCTTTAAAACAATTGCAGAAACGGCCTATGAGGCTTCGACAGAGCTAGCAAAAGAACGTGGCAGCTTCCCATTCCTAGTAGGTGCAACAGAGGAAGAAACAGCACGTTTACGTAAAGCCTACACGGAAACAGGCTTTATGCAAAAAATGCCAGCACATATTAAAGAGCAAATTTTAGCAACAGGTATTCGTAACTCGCATCTATTAACGGTAGCACCAACAGGTTCTACGGGCACAATGGTAGGTGTAGCAACTGGTCTTGAACCATACTTCTCATTCACATATTACCGTTCTGGTCGACTTGGTAAATTTATTGAAGTAAAAGCAGAGATCGTGCAAGAATACTTAGACCGTCATCCAGAAGCATCTGAAGATCAGCTGCCTGAATGGTTTGTAACGGCAATGGAATTAAAACCAGAGGCTCATGCGGATGTACAATGTATAATCCAAAAATGGATTGATTCATCGATTTCCAAAACGGTGAATGCACCAAAAGGCTATACAGTGGAACAAGTAGAAAAAGTATACGAGCGTCTATATAAAGGTGGCGCAAAAGGTGGTACGGTCTATGTTGATGGTAGCCGTGATTCACAAGTTCTTACACTAAAAGCGGAAGAAAATGATATGGATCAGCTATCATTTGAAGAAGAATTAGTGGAAGAGCACACAAAGCGTCCAGTCGTATTAGTTGATACGATTCAAGCACTTGAGTCTACTACCGTTATTGGCTCAGATGTAGGGAACACATGCCCAGTATGTCGCAAAGGAACAGTCGAAGAAATGGGTGGCTGTAACACATGTACAAACTGCGGTGCGCAATTAAAATGTGGTTTGTAAAATTAAAATAAAATTTGAAATCATCTTACCTCTATAATTAGAGGTGAGATGATTTTTTTATTGGCTATGTATGTTACGATAATTGTAAACATTATGAAGAAGTTACAACAAAGAACAAAGTAGCTTTCTTCAAAACATTTGGGGGATAAGAAATGAAGCGTTCGTCGTGTAATCGAATAAAGATCATGAGTATGGCATTGGGGATTGTTTCACTATTGTATATTCGAAAGCGTATGTCTGGTAAAACTGTCTTTATTTCCAGTGGTATAAAAGTAGATTATCCGTTTATTAATTTGGAAAATAGTGAAGTCACAGCTTATATTACTTATAAAGGAAAGACATATATGCGGATTCAATATAATGTGCTAACCGAAGAAACAAAAGTAAATGGCAGTATTGAATCAATTAAAGGCAATCGTTTGTTAAAAAATAGAGTGATGTTGAATGATGCTGACTTTGTCGAAATGGTCCAATGTTCAGCGCAGTTCTTTATTGACAATGAAGTGACGGATGTTGATGCATTTTATCGACAAAATTAAGAGACTAAACGAGCGAGCATTACTAAAATATAGTATCAACTATTAGTATCAGGTGGTAAAATAAACATAAGCTAATAAAAATGTAAAAGGGGCATTAATCATGTTCGATACTCAAAAAATTAAAGAAATAATTAAACATCGTTATCCTTTCCTTTTAATTGATAAAATAGTGGAATTAGAATAAGGGAAACGAGTGGTTGGACTAAAAAATGTCACGGCTAATGAGCATTTTTTTAATGGGCACTTCCCTCATTACCCGGTGATGCCAGGTGTCCTAATTGTCGAAGCATTAGCGCAAGTGAGCGCAGTTGTCATGTTAACGAAAGAAGGGAATCAAGGCCGATTAGGGCTTTTAGCAGGAATAGATCACTGTCGTTTTAAGCGGCAAGTAAAGCCTGGAGACCAACTCCGTCTTGAAATTGACATCACTCGATTAAAAGGACCTATTGGTAAGGCGAAAGGCATTGCTACAGTGGACGGAGAGTTAGCTTGTGAAGTAGAAATACTCTTTGCTTTTGGTGATTAATTTGGAGTTGCATAGGCAGCTCTTTTTTTGTTGAATGACAAAGGTAAGTTTTCATCGTTTCAAAAACGAACCGAGAAAATGATTAATTTACTTCATCAAGTAGGGATTTTATCAACTAGCTAGAATCTTTAATAAAAAGGGGGAGAGAAGATGTCACGTTTACCAATCATCGTAGCACCAATGTTTTTAATTTCGAATCCGGCGATGGTCATTGAGGCAAGTCGAGCTGGGGCAATTGGTTCGTTTCCATTATTAAACGCAAGACCATCGGCAACCTGTGCCAAGTGGCTTCAAGAGATTAAGGAAGCATTACCAACAGAGCCGTGGGCGGTCAATTTTATTTGTCATCCAGTAGCGAATGCGCGTTTTGAAGAAGATTTACAATTAATTGAACAATATGAGCCACCTATTGTGATTACATCGCTTGGCAATCCGAAACGGGTCATTGACATTGTCCATAGTTATGGGGGACAAGTCTATGCTGATGTGGCAAATGTTAAACACGCTGAGAAGTCAGCAGCAACAGGTGTCGACGGTTTGATTCTCGTATGTGCAGGAGCAGGGGGGCACGGAGGGCAGCTCAATCCATTTGGTTTTGTCTCGGCCGTGAAAAAATTTTTTCATGGAACGATTATTTTATCCGGGTCTATTTCAAGTGGCGCAGATATGTTAGCAGCGCAAATTATTGGTGCGGATTATGCTTATTTAGGCACTCGTTTTATCGCTTGTCATGAAGGCAATGCACCAGAGGATTATAAAAAAATGGTTATTGATAGTCAGACGGACGATATTTTGTATACCGATGCGTTTAGTGGGGTGCATGTCAATGTGTTAATTCCTTCGTTACTAAAAGAAGGCATTGATCCAGCTTCGTTAAAGCCAAGAGAGGATATTGATTTAACGCATCTTGTCAATGTCAAAGCTTGGCGCGATATTTGGTCAGCAGGGCATGGTGTCACAAATATTGAAAAACGTGAATCTGTGCGCGAAATTATCACGTTATTACAAGAAGAGTATGAGCAGGCAAAGCACCGTGTTAGTGAGATGGCAATAACATAATAAAAAATAAAACGCACAATGTCGTTTGTATCGACTCATTGTGCGTTTTTTTTATGGAAAAAATCGTTGCTGCCTATTAGTCGTGATTTAACGTTGCAGCAATTTCAGGTTGCTGTTCTACTTGACGTAACATATTGAAAGAGGCAATCGCTACTTCCACTTGTTCATCCAATGGCTCTCTAGTTGTTAGCAATTGCAGCCATAAACCTGGATAGCCAAGGTAGCGTAACACAGGAATGTTACGGCACGCATTTGTTGCCTGTAATACTTCAAAGGATACACCTAGTACAACTGGAATTAATAAAATACGGTCTACAATTCGTAACCATAGCGGATCTGTTGGTACAAAGAAATATAAAAACATGCCAACGAAAACTGTGAATAACATAAAGCTACTACCGCAACGATAATGTAAACGGGATTGGGCTTGGACATTTTTCACATTTATCTCCATACCGGCTTCATAGCAATTAATTACTTTATGTTCAGCGCCATGATATTGGAACACACGTTTAATTAGCGGTGTTAAAGAAATAAAATATAAGTAGGTAAGAAGTAAAAGAAGCTTAATGCCACTTTCTAGTAGCACTTGTCCTACTTTGCCATCAATCCATTTCGAAAAGAAATCAGCAATAAACACTGGAATTAATGTAAAGGCAAATTTTCCAAATAGGAAGGAAAGAATGCCGACAACGGCTACACCTAAAATCATTTGCAATTTCGAACCGCTTTCTTCTACATGTTCAGCTTCTTCGCCTGGCGTCACGTCATAGCGATCTCCTGAGAATTGCATATGACGGGAACCTAAACCTGCTGATTCAATTAGTGCAACAACCCCACGGACGAATGGAATTTTTTTCAGCTTTTGCAGGATTGGTTTTTGAACTTTTTTAAAATGATAGTAATCAATGGAATCATCATTACGGCGAATGGCAGTAATTGTATGTTCCTTTCCTCCGAACATCACACCTTCTAATTGTGCTTGTCCCCCGTATACAGGTGAATTGCTCAAGGCTAACACCACTCTCTTTATATATTTCAACTGTATTATTGTACTAAATTTAGCGAAAAACCTCTAGAGGAACGCATAGTAAATTTTCTAAATGGTTACACTAATCGTGTTATTTTGGTTTTTATGGAAGCATGTCATCGTTGCATCAGAATGATAACAAAGCAAAGCGCGAATGCAAGCTCGTCAAATTAGGAGGAATTTAGATGAAAACAGGATTAATTACAGCAGCCGTTTATGCCATCGTTTTAGCCTTATGTTTGAAAGGACTTCATTTCTTTCATTTAATTTCTTGGAATCCAATCGGCTTTTATAAAAAATGGGAATTGTTCGAGGATAGCTCCAAATTATTTCATTGGAGTTTTCTTACATTGGCGTTATTTGTCGTTGGTTTCTTTTTATATATGACTTTACGCTATACGCATATTATACCTGCGGTGTTAACTTCTTTATTGCTTGGGCTTATTATTACGATTACATTAGAGTGGTTCGTTTTGGATTTACCTTTACAATCGAAATCTTTCAAAAAATTATCTATCCCTTTTATTGTTGTCGTTATTTGCCTACTACGCTTTTTACTTGAAACAGCTAATTTTCATCAAAAAGAGCATACAGCACAAAAAGGAAATTAGTTGCTGTATGCTTTTGGTATGATAAAATAATAAGCAAGTACATAGAAAGAGGCGAATACTGCGTGAAGTTATTATGTTTGAATGGACCAAACTTAAATCGATTAGGAAAGCGTGAGCCCCATATTTACGGTCATGAAACACTGGACGATGTAAAAAAGAATGTTCAAAATCTTGCGGCTTCTCTAGGTGCTACCGTCGAGTTTCGTCAATCGAACCATGAAGGCGTTCTTGTGGATTGGGTACATGAAGCAGAAGACGAAAAGTATGATGGTATTATTTTTAATCCAGGTGCCTATACCCATACAAGCATAGCATTACATGATGCCATTGCAGGGATTGCCGTACCCGTAATCGAAGTACATATTTCCAATATCCACAAACGTGAGGCTTTCCGCCATCATTCTTATCTTGCACCGGCATGCCTTGGTCAAATTAGTGGACTTGGTACGAAAGGCTATGAACTGGCACTACGCACTTTTATTGAGAGGGAGAAATAACTATGTTGAAATTACAAAAGCTTCGTCAAACACTGCAAGAGCAAAACATCGATGGCATTTTAATTACGAACGATTACAATCGTCGCTATATGACAGGATTTACTGGAACAGCTGGTGTTGCGATTGTGTCACAACAAGATGCTGTTTTCATTACTGACTTCCGCTATACAGAGCAAGCAGCCGCACAAATTACAGATTTTACAATTGTTCAGCACGAGGCGACACTTTTAGAAGAAATTGCGACACAAGTGAAAGCAATGGGTATTAAATCATTGGGATTTGAGAAAGATACTGTAAGCTTTGACACATATGAGTTATATAAAAGTGTCATTCCAGCTGATTTAGTGCCCGTTTCTGGATTAATTGAAAAAATTCGCTTGATTAAGACTGAACAAGAGATTAATATTATTAAGGTTGCGTGTGAAATTGCCGATCACGCATTTACACATATTTTAGACTTCATCAAGCCAGGTAAAACAGAGCTTGAGGTTTCGAATGAATTAGAATTTTTCATGCGACAACAAGGAGCAACGCAGTCCTCATTTGATACAATTGTAGCGTCAGGTCTTCGCTCAGCACTTCCACATGGTGTTGCAACGAATAAAGTTATTGAAAAAGGCGACTTTGTCACACTTGATTTTGGTGCACTTTACAATGGCTATATTTCGGATATAACACGTACGGTGGCAGTAGGTGAGCCATCTGAAAAATTAGTGGAGATGTACAATACAGTACTTGCCTCTCAACTTTTAGCACTTGAAAAAGTTGGTCCTGGCTTAACAGGTATTCAGGCAGATGCAATTGCCCGCGACTATTTAACAGAAAAAGGCTATGGTGAGGCATTTGGTCATTCATTAGGACATGGTATTGGTCTCGAAGTTCATGAAGGTCCTGGTTTATCGAAGCGTTCTGCGACGGTATTAGAGCCAGGTATGGCCGTTACGATTGAACCAGGTGTTTATGTACCTGGAGTTGGTGGTGTACGTATCGAGGACGATATTTTAATCACTGAGTCCGGTAATGAACTGCTAACGCATTCGACTAAAGAACTCATCATCTTATAAACAATGGAGGAACAAAAATGATTTCAGTAAACGATTTTCGTACAGGTCTAACAATTATTGTTGATGGCCAATTATATCGCGTGTTAGATTTCCAACACGTTAAACCAGGTAAAGGTGCAGCATTCGTTCGTTCTAAATTACGTAACTTACGTAATGGTTCTGTCAATGAAAAAACTTTCCGTGCTGGTGAAAAAGTAGAAAAAGCACAAATCGATAACCGTAAAATGCAATATTTATATGCACAAGGTGATGAGCATGTATTTATGGATTTAGAATCATATGAGCAAACTGAACTAGCATCAGCTGCTATTGAATATGAATTAAAATTCTTAAAAGAAAACATGGAAGTACACATTCAATCTTACCAAGGCGAAATGCTAGGTGTTGAATTACCAAACACAGTTGAATTAGAAGTTACGGAAACAGAACCAGGTATTAAAGGTGATACAGCTTCAGGCGGTACAAAACCTGCTACACTTGAAACAGGCCTTATTGTGCAAGTTCCTTTCTTCGTAAACCAAGGTGATGTGTTAGTGATCAACACTTCAGAAGCTTCTTACGTGTCACGCGCATAAGCATCTTTATAAACCTACTCTTTTATAGGGTAGGTTTTTTCTTTTTTATTACATAAATTGTAAAAGTGCAAAAAATGTGAAAATGAAGGAGGTATTATCGAGAAATAACGTTTACAATAAAAGTAAGGAGGGGAATAGAATGATTCAACAATTAAAGATGCAATATCCAATTATTCAAGCACCAATGGCTGGGGTAACGACACCGAAATTTGTAGCTGCCTGCGCAGAAATCGGCATTTTAGGATCGATTGGGGCGGGCTATTTAGATGGTGAGCAAACAAGACGCTTTATTCAGGAAGTAAAAAGTTTAACGCACAAGCCATTTGCCGTAAATTTATTTGTGCAGGAAGAGCCGCGGATTGATGTAGATGTTCTACAAAAAGCACGGATGGCGCTTCAGCCTTATTACGATGAGCTAGGACTTTCCCCTGTGCAAAGTGTGATGTCAAACGAAGTTTTTGAGGGGCAATTACAGGCAGTCCTGGATGAGCAAGTAGCAGTTTGCTCGTTTACATTTGGCATCCCTTCAGCAGACGTGATTCAACGTTTAAAAGACAAGAATGTGTATGTTATTGGAACAGCTACCACATTGGATGAAGCCATTCAAATTGAGCAATCTGGCATGGATGCTGTCGTTTTACAAGGTGGCGAGGCTGGTGGTCATCGTGGATCCTTTACCAATCCGATGCAATTAATAGCTCGAGAAAACTTGTTACAGCAAGTGGCAGGCAAAATTTCGCTACCGATTATTGCAGCTGGCGGAATCGTCTCAAGTGAAGATGTGAAGCGTGCACTGGCAGGAGGTGCACAGGCAGTACAAGTTGGCACAGCTTTATTAGTTGCAGATGAATGTGAAATTTCACCGCTATACAAAAATGCGATATTACAATCGAAAGCACATCAGACAACGATTACCTATGCTTTTACTGGCAAAGCGGCCCGTGGCATCGCTAATCGTTTTACAGAACAGATGAAGGATGCTGTTGTAGCACCTTACCCACTGCAACATCATTTAACGTCTACGATTCGCAAAGAAAGCGCAGCGCAAGGAAATCCACAATATTTATCGATGTGGATGGGTGAAAATTGTCATCTCGTGCAACCGGGCACAGTGAAAAGCATCATAGAAAAATTAGTTTAGTATGGGTGCCAGTCACTCAAACAATTCAGAATTGTTTGAGTGACTGGCACTGTTCTTTTTTTTTGGCGTGCGACATATATTGCTGTACACGAGGGGGCGTATGAATGGAATTACAGGACGTATTAAGAGTCGCTGGAGTGGGACTAGTAGTAGCGCTTCTTCATGTTTTTTTTGATCAAACAGGGAAGAAAGAATTTTCATTTTTCTTATTTTTCATTGCCTACTTATATATGACAGCAGAATTACTCCGATTTTTACGTCTATTTTTCACTGAAATCTTAACATTCTTCCAGTGGTTGACCTCATCTGGGTAAGTAAATGGAAATTGTTATTGTCGCTGTTGTCATGCTGCTTTTATTGTTGCTTTTAAAAGAAGTCATACAGCCACTCCACGCGCTCATTAGTGTGATGTTTGCATTTTTGTTGTTCGGTTTGTTGTTCTCGACACTCTTATTGCCATTCGTTAAACAATTAATGGATCTGCTCACATTTTTGCCCTATGCAAAAGCGATTGTCATGAGTGCTAGCCTTTTTTACGTAGGGCAATGGGTGTCTATGTTACTTGTGGAGCATAGTTATAAAGTGCTTGGCAGTATCGTTTTCGATGCGGTGAAAATTGTGATTTTGATGTATTGGTTTAAAGAATTTTTGGTTGTCTTACAGGGGGTGTCGGCTATTTTACAAAGGTTAAACTAAGGGGCGAAGCCAGTGCAGGAGCAACTACTCTCGTTTTTCATCGATCCATTTTTTCTCTTGCTCAAGATGACGCTCATATTGTGTGGCTATGTCATCATTATTTTAATTGTCAATATGCTTTTACCAGGGTTTGAAAAAGGGACAAGGATACTTTTCTTTCTTATTGTATTAGCCACAATTGGCCCTGTAGTCGTTAAATCATTTCAACTCATTGATGAAATTGCACAGGGGCTGTCCCATATTTTCACGGCATTTTATCCGATTCTGACTTCTAGCTTTTTGTTGTCCAGCAGTATAACAGCCGTTGCTTCTTGGCAGCCTTTTCTGCTTTTTTTTGTACAAGTCTTAACGATTGTCAGTAGTAAATGGCTTATTCCTGGTGTGCTGTTGGCGATTGTCTTTGATGTCAGCAGTGTCATCGTCAAAGAAATATCTTTTACGCGAATTGCAGAATTGATTCGTTTTACCATTATGAGTATTGTTTCGGCATCTGTTATTTGCTACATCATTTTAATGTCGGCAAGCGGTGTTGCAGCATTTAGTGTCAATAAGGCAGTAGCAGAGCCAGTGAAAAAATTGATTGAAGAAAATATTCCTGTAGTCGGTTCCTTTATCGTTGATAGTTTTTCGATGTTTCAGCATATGACACAATTTTCTTCTTCGATTAGTAGCATCAGTGCCTTTATCGCTGTTATTACGGTAGCATTTATTCCAACTGTCCAACTCGTTGTCAGTGCCTATTCTTTGAAACTATTAGCCGCTATTTTAGAGCCGATTGCTTTTGATGATATTTGTAGATTGCTTGACCATGTTAGTAAATCTCTATTTACGTTATGTGCAGTATCATTTTTAATTGCTTTTTCATTTATGTTTTCTTGTTTTTTCCTGATCGTTTTCGTGCAAGTGATGGCTGGGGGGAGATAGATTGATTCTTTTATTGGCATTGCTCTTTATTTGTCAAATATTCGTGTTTCTAACGGATGACCAACAAATCATATCACTTACAAAACTAGTGATTACATTAGTATTTTTGCAATTGCTATTAAAGATTCCATTTATCAATTCATAGGAAGAAACAAGCGTACATACACTTGAAAAAGAGAAGATGAAAGGAGGCAATGTACAAGTGATGTGGAAAAGGCACAAAAAAAAACAACGTCATTTATCGTCTTAATGTTGATTGCTGCCTCCGTGGGAATTTTCATCGTGTTTCCTATGTATCAAACGAATTCAACAAATGAAAAAGTAACACCGAATACGAATGAAGAAAAACTTGAGCAAACGCTTAAGGCGATGCAAGGTGTTGGGGAGGTAAAAGTCTATTTTTATTATGGAGAGATGACAGATGCTAAAGATGAAAATAAACTACTTAGCCAGTATTTTCGAGGGACTGACCAAAGTACAAAAGACGTATCAGGAATGCTAATTGTTTCAGAAGGTGCATCAGATATATTTGTAAAAAATGAAATACGTGCTGTCGTCAGTCAAGTGATGCAATTACCTATTCATCGAATTATTATCGTTCCAATGGAAAATAAGGAGGAAAAGTAAATGCGCGTACGTAGAAGAACAGTTTGGTTTATGACATTATTAAGTCTTGTAGCAGTTATTTCAGTTTATTATTTGGTAGATCCTGCAAAACAATTTAATGGCTTAACGATTTTTACAGATGATACATTACAACAAACAGCAATTACTGGTGTTACAGATCAGGAGGCTACAAAAAAAGATGCAACACAAGAAGTATTATCGCCTAGTCATTTATTTGAAGAAATGCGTATGCAAGTAAATGATGAAAGAAGCCAACTACGTGAACAACTAACACAAAAAATTGGTTCAGAAGAATATACAGCTGAAGAAAAAAATGAGGCTTATAATGAAATAGACGGTTTAATTAAACAGGAATCAGCGGAAGCAATGCTAGAAATGCTGATTAAGTCTCTAGGCTACTCGGATGCTTTTGTTAGAGCAGAAGGCGAAAAAGTTTCTGTTACAGTGATGGCAGAAGAACTATCAAAATCGCAAGCAAATGAGATTATTTACTTGGTGAAAACGGAGTGGGAAGGCGCAAATGACGTACAAGTAAAATTCAGTGCGAATAACTATTAAAAAATAAAGAAAAAAAGGAATATTTAGTTTATTAATCAATTATTGTTATATATCAGCGTTATGAAAAGGCTTTCGCTAAGGAAACGAAAGCCTTTTATTATGTTTATATTTACTTAATTTGCATTTAAGTGTTTCATATTGGGTCAAAAAAATATAGAATAGTGATTGTAGTAGATTTTATTTCATAAGGAGAGTTAGAAATGTTCAAAATTCAAGAAATTCGTGAAATTATCAAATTAGTTGATTCTTCTTCAATCGACGAGTTCGTTTATGAAGTAGATGGCGCAAAAGTTAAATTAAAAAAGAATAATGTTGTTGTTACTGAAACTGTAGCACCTAAAAAAGTAGAAACAGCCCCTGTTGTACAACAATCTGCACCAGCACAAGCAGCACCAGTTGCAGCTCCAGCTAAAGTTGAAGAAGCACCAGCAGCAGCCCCTGCAAGTAACGACCCATCGTTACATAAAATTGTATCACCAATGGTAGGTACATTCTATGCTGCTCCAAACCCAGATTCACCAGCTTACGTAAAAGTGGGCGATAAAGTAGGCGACGAAACAATCGTTTGTATCGTAGAAGCAATGAAGCTTTTCAACGAAATCGAAGCAGAAGTTAAAGGTGAAATCGTTGAAGTACTTGTTAAAGATGGAGATTTAGTAGAATACGGTCAACCATTATTCCTTGTAAAAGCTGAGTAAGGAGTGCAAAACCATGAAAAAAGTTTTAATTGCAAACCGCGGCGAAATCGCTGTTCGTATTATTCGTGCCTGTAAAGAGTTAGGCATCAAATCGGTTGCCGTATATTCTGAAGCTGACGCAGATGCATTACATGTGAAGTTAGCTGACGAAGCATATTGCATCGGTCCGAAGCTATCAAAAGATTCTTATCTAAGCTTCCCTGCATTATTAAGCGTAGCAGAAAAAACAGGAGCAGACGGTATCCACCCAGGGTACGGTTTCGTTTCTGAAAATGCTGATTTCGCTGAAGCATGTGAAAATGCGGGCATTAAATTCATTGGTCCTTCATCTGATTCCATTAAAATTATGGGGATTAAAGACGTTGCTCGTACAACAATGGAAGCAGCAGGTGTCCCACTTGTTCCGGGTACTGGAATTGTACCAGATATCGAAACAGGTAAAGAATGGGCTGCAAAAATCGGTTACCCAGTAATCATTAAAGCAACTGCTGGTGGGGGCGGTAAAGGTATCCGTGTCGCTCGTACAGAAGAAGACCTTGTAAAAGGTATTGATATTACGCAAAAAGAGGCTGCTGCAGCATTCGGTAACCCTGGCGTATATTTAGAAAAATTTATCGAGTACTTCCGTCACTGTGAAATCCAAGTATTAGCCGATGGTTACGGTAATGTTGTCCATTTAGGAGAACGTGACTGTACAGTGCAACGACGTATGCAGAAATTAGTAGAGGAAGCGCCATCACCTGCACTAACGCCTGAACGTCGTGCAGAAATGGGTGCAGCAGCGGTTAAAGCAGCAGAAGCATGTAACTATGAAGGTGCTGGTACGATCGAGTTCATCTATGACTATCAAGAGGACAAGTTCTACTTTATGGAAATGAACACGCGTATCCAAGTAGAACACCCAGTGACTGAAATGATTTCTGGTGTGGATCTTGTACAACAACAGTTAAAAATTGCTTCAGGTGAGAAACTGCCTTTCACACAAGATGATATTAAATTAAATGGTTGGGCTATTGAATGCCGTATTAACGCAGAAAACGCATACAAAAACTTTATGCCATCAGCTGGTACGGTAGACACGTATATCACACCTGGTGGTTATGGTGTACGTATCGATTCTGCAGTTTATGCAGGTTATACAATCCCGCCTTACTACGATTCAATGGTAGCGAAACTAATCGTTCATGCTGATACGCGTGAAGAGGCCATTGCGAAAATGAATCGTGCACTTGGTGAATTCGAAGTAGCTGGTCCTGGTATCAACACAACGATTCCATTCCACCAAGCGTTAATGAACAATGACGTTTTCAAATCTGCGCAATTTAACACGAAATTCTTGGAAGAGAACGATGTTTTAGGCGTTGGAAAGTAGACGTAGCTTGATTTACCGCTATTCTAACCGTTCATTGATCGGTGAATGTTGCGGAATCAATTTACCGATATTTATTTGACGGTGGAATAGAATTAAGAATAAAACAAAACGGAATATCGTATATGTTTTACCCTCTAACGAATAATTGTTAGGGGGTTTTTTGCGTGGCTAGAAAAGGTCAACGTTCTGGCGTTTTCGATTTAGAGTATTCACCGCCTATTAAATTGGTCAAGGAATCGCAAGAATACACAGAGTCATTAGGACAAGCTAAACCACGGATTATGATTGACGTTAATGCAACAAATCAAACAAATAATCGCATTAGCGCGCGTACAGCATTCTTAATTGTTAAAGAACAGATGCGCCTTGCGAATATTAGGCAACAGACAATTAAAGAGTACGAATATGTTTATAATCGGCTATTAAAAACGATGCAAATTAACTATTTAGACGAGCTAACACTCGAAAGTTTATACGGATTTTTGGACGCTTTAGGTGACGTTAAGGATATAACAAAACAAAGTAAATTGCGGGTCCTTAAAGCTGTATTGAATCGCTTTTATGATAACGGGTGGTTGAATCGGAATTTCTGGAGAGAAGTAAAAATTAAAGTGGACAACAAAATTAAGCCGCCAGCAAACGAAAATAATTTAGCAATTCTATTGTCGTTATTAGACATGTCAAATTTTATTCATTTCCGCGATGCAGTCGCAGTTTTAACAATTTATAAGTGCGGTTTACGTATGAGTACGTTAGTTCAATTAGAAGAAAAGCATATCGACTTTAATAATCGGATTTTAGTTATACAAGGAGACATTATGAAAGGTCGCGAAGCTGTGAAGTTACCTTTTGATGATGAATTAGATACGTTCTTTAAACGATTGATTAAGCAAAACGATATAATTCGCAAACATTACCGTAAACAAAACGAATATTTATTTGTTAGTAAATTCGGGGATCGTATTTTTTCGGATAATACGCCTAACGCAATTACGAAGAGACTCTCTTACTATGCGAAACGATTCGGGTTAGAGCAAATAAATCCACACGCCATCAGACGATTGTATGCCGTCAATCTATTAAAGAAGGGCGCAAATGTCGCTTTAATCAGCAAAGCATTGTCGCATAAGTCACTTGCCACAACAACCGTTTATCTCGGATTAACTACCGACGAGGTTGCGAATAACTTACGGGATTATTTGTAAACAGAAAAAAGCCGCTAGTGTTGACGCACTAACGACTTCTAACTTAATATCTACGCTAAAAATTGCCTGGCAGCAATAGCGTTTCTTAGGGTTCATTATATCGAAATTTTTTCGATGGTGCAACTTCTATTAAGTGCATCCTTTTTTAGCAGTAGCGACGAGGTAGCCCACTAATTCGTCGTTAATCTAACCTGGTCAGAGCCGTCCGTCTCAACGCAAACTACGGAATATATCGCAGGTCAAGCCGTTTCCTGTTACGGTTGCGACGAATAGGTGAGCGCCACCATTAAGGGCGCGGCATGGTTTATCGGCTAGTTACGGCTAGGGTAAGCATGTACAAGCGGACAAACAGCGTACAAATACGCTCAATTAAGGACTACCGCACGTCTAGGACGATAATTAGACGCGTACATACGGATAGAAATATCCCAATCTAACAGGAGCATACGAGAAACCTCGGACGTCACCATGACGCTGAAATATGCGGTTGTTACTTATTGTTGCTATTTACGTATTTCTGCGTGTCTAGCGATAATAGGTAACCACTTTGCGCCGATTTCCTGGAGCGAGCAGCCATTCTGCTGAAAATGGGTGCGGTTGTCAAATGATATTATATAAAAAATATGATATAATTTAGATGAATTGGAAATGGGATTTAAAAAAGGATTGAATTAGTCGATTAGGAATGTGGGATGCAGCATGGTAAATCGTTTGTTGTTTATGATAAACCCGGGATATGCCATTGGTAGAGCAATAACGAAACCGATAGAAAGAAAAATTACTCGTGCTATCGAGGATGGAATAGAAGTTGTAAATCCGAGGGCGGCGTATAAAATAAGAAGATTTAATGAAACAGTTGAGAATTTAGAAGTTACCCTCAACAACGCCATTGACGCAACATCTACAATCAATATTGCCAATCGAATGATTTTTAGTTCGGATGATTTTGGATTGGGCGATCATTTATTTGTGCAAAGGATCGGATACACACATCACGCAATTTACATAGGTAGGGGCGAAATCATCCATTACTTAAACGACAAGGGTGTGATTAAAATGTCCTTAAGCGAGTTTGCAGCCGGCGCTAATATTCACACTAAATTCAGCCCTAAAACTTACTTAAGTGATGAAGTTGTCTGTAGAGCATATAGTCGTTTGGGTGAAAATAATTACAATCTTGCGTTTAACAACTGTGAAAACTTTGCTAGATGGTGCCGTAACGGTCGTAAATACTAATATAAGTACAACACAGGCTTTGGTGATAATATGAGTGCGATAGTAAAATAGAAGAAAGACGATAGCCCTTATTGGCCGTCGTCTTTTTTGTCGTCCACTATCTCGATTGGCTCACCAATATCACAATTCAAAGCGTAAAATTTCGGAAAAAGCTAATAGCCTGTCGTTGCTATATAGCTTATGTTGAGCATACTGCGTTTTAGAACTAACTTTTAATACTTTTTAAAAAGTCACGAATCTCAACGGCATGAGCTGCTAGTAAATATCCACAACAACAAGCGATTAATAATTCTATAGCTTTACTTCGGTGGCCGAGCATCCAAGAAGCGCCAGCAAACACGATCACCAATACAACGCCTTGATCGAACAGTGTCATAACTGTATCGTAAATTTTAAAGAATGTGCTTCTTCCGTCATTCGCATACGCAATTCCTGGCGTCAGTAATAAAGGGACCGTTAAATAGGTAATTTTATTAAAACTTTTTCGAGGTTTTATTTCTGGCACAATTTCCTTTGGCTTACGGACTACTAACGGACTAAAACTTTCTTTCAATTCCCAAGCAATTTCCACAGTTGCACCTCCGAATATTTTTTGCGAATACGGGTTAAAGTAATAAAAAATATAGCGAGGTGTTTTAGATGCTATTTGTGGTTGGAATGGGTCTTGGTGTTGGGGCATATGTAGTGCTACATCACGTAATTCCATCGTTATTTAATTAATAATTGAAAGAGATTGAACACAGGTAAAGACAACCTGTGTTTTTTTATTTCTCATACACAAAAATATCCTTTATATCGTAAGTGCGTGTCTTATCTAATTCATTCATTGCGTCTAGGATTTTATTTAATGTTTCAAAAGTGATTCCTTTGGATTTTTCATTTACTATTTCATGAAGTGTTGCTGGTCTGATTCCGGCTTTAACTGCGATTGCATTGCGTGTTAATGTAGTGTTTTCTAATGTCTCTTTTAGTGTAATTTCTATTGTCATAATATCACTCCTCGCTCGTAGTATAGCATGTTTGAAAACATTTTAAAACTTTTCCCGTATTACGCTTGACGTATCATATGCGAGGTGTTATATTTATATTACGGATAAGGTAATACTTTTTAAGTAATAAAAACAAATATTACTTAGTGATGAATTTACAAAACGGGAGGTTTTACAGATGAATCAAAAGATTGAGCACGTACTATTGGATGTTGACTACTCGGTGACAATGGTAACAACGCAATTAATGGATGGAGTGCAGCTAATTGTCTGCGAAGAAGAATGCGAAGCAACGCTTATGATAAATGACGCAGATATAAACCTCAAATATACAGAGGAATTGGCGTCTATTCTTGCCAACTTGAACGACTACACAGCGGAGCATCTACTTATGGTCCTAGCACAAGTTGATCGTTTAGCTTCGTAATAAGGTATTTGAAATCTGCAGACGTTAAGGCACGTCTTATTTTCCACCACTTAGCATGATTGGCGCATGACTAACATTACGGTGAAGGCGACTTGAAACGTGATTAGACGGATTTCTGACACGTTTACATACATCATGAGCGTTTGCTGACGTTCGAGAATATACAACATAGTTGCGAATTGGCGACGGGCGATTGAGGGAGAAGAAAAACCGAACGTTTTGGCGGACGTTCATCACACTAGGTTGACGCGTATTAAATAGATGAATAACGGTCTTTGTTGCTGCATGGACCTATGAGGCTAGAGGCGGTTGCAGACGTTTCTAGCCTTTTGTTTTCCTTCGTAAACAGCGCTCACAGACGTTTTAATATGAAAGGTGACGTATTTATCATCGAAGGAAAAAAGACTCTGAAATGAACGGAATTAGATGCGAGTATTGTACGCTATTAGTTCGTAGGTATTTCGACTTATTTTACTTAAAAGTGTTAAGAAAACAAAATCTTACTCCGCACTATTTTGTATGGGAGGTCGCAAAATGCAAGTAATCGACTATCGCACAACCAAATTCGTAATGATACCGCAATTTGAAATGAATTTACGCGAAAGTGTGCGAAACTCATTTTTCTGTATATAAGTTTAGTAGGAGACGATACGTTGAAATTTTATTTTTAACAAAGTGCGCCAAATGGAAATTCTATGTATAGGTCAGTAGGAATAAGTTTTTCGGAAAGTGTTAACGGAATGGTAATTTACAGAAAAGTATATAGTAAGTAAAAAGTTTTTCAGAAATTTTTTTCGAAAAGCTGTCCCAAAACACAACGTTTTAGTGTGCTGGATATAGTAGAACGAAAATTTTATGAAAAGTGATATCAAATCGGATGTTTTAGTCTGCTATGTAAAGTAGGGAAGTATTTTTATGAAAAGCGAAATCAAATTCTGTTTTGAGCGGGCACTACATAGTAGGAGGCAATTCCGTCGAACATCGACGTTTATATACCAAATAAAAACTAATTAACTAAGGGAGAGATTTTTATGTCACAAACATTAAACCGCGTGTTCAATGAGGAGAAAGAAAGTTACCTATATTACAACGAAGCTTTATTAAGCAACAATGTAATTATCGAACAATCTACATTTGAAACTGACGAAGGTTTTCAAACGATGATCGACGTGCTTCATTATAACGATATGGATGCTGTTCAATACACGTTTTATTGGGACAGTCCATTATCAGCGATTCAAGTTTATCGAATAGTTAAGGATGTTCATGCGTTATACATCGAAAATACGCTAAGTGATTTCTTGCAATTGATGAACGAAATGAGTGTGGTGTCATTAAGCGCGATGGCTCAAACAAACGACGAAAATAAAGCGGAAATCAAGGAGAGAATTACTAGTTTATTCGAAGTAGTGGAGGTACACGCATGAAAACGAAAGCTATTCGATCACTCCGGCTTGCCAACGAGCTTGCCGCAAGTGGTCATCGCATATTAAAGATTGAGCCAAGTCGAGAGTCACCGGATTACCAGGTATTCATATTCGAAGATACACCGACTTTACAAGCGTTACTAACACACGCACGTAGACGGTGATTGTCCGCAGCCAAACTATTACACAGCTAAAGGAGACGATATTATGACGGAAAAGAAATCCGAACAAAAGGCGTTACCATATGGTGAGGCATACACAGGCAGTTGGGCGGCTATGCCTAACGAATTTATGCTGTTTTATATGCTTCATCCTAAATTTAACGCAAATACAGCTCTTGTTCATACGTTTTTAGTGAAGAATTATCGTACGGACAAGAAATATAGTTACCCAACGTTAGATGAAATAGAGTTGACGCTGAATATCAGTCGTGGGGCGGTAGATGCTGCGCTTGATACGTTGCTGGAAATTGGTCTAATTAACAAGGAAAAGCATCCGTACTTCGGAAATAATACGTACACCTTCAACGAGCCGATTCACTCTATGGATGAATTTTTTGAGAAGTTTCCCGAAGCGAAGGCGCGATATGACCGTCAACTTGATCGGAGAAGGAGATTAGCTGCGCGTCGTGATGCGTTTAAGTGGCAACCTGCTAACTAGTAGTTCATTCATTAGACTACCCTAATACCATTGAATAGACTACTCACTGTATATCTATTAGACGTTATAAAGACTTACAGTATAGACCTACAGTAAAGACTTAAACTATTCCGGAGCATTCACTAACGTTCATGCTCCTATTTGCTGACGCAAATATAAGCAATAACAATAATACTAATATATCGGTATAAAAGAGATAACGGTAATAAAGATACGTATATATCTATCGGAATATATAAACGAGAATACTAGAGTATTCATGCGGATATATTATCGCTAATACCAAACGGTATATATTCCATATATTTAACGATGGTATTAAACGGAGATATAAAAAGAAAGGGGCACCAGCCAATGACGAAAGCAGTCGCAGCTAAGCTAAGTAAAGTGGGTCGAGCGTTAATTGAAATCGCAAAAGCCGAAGGAATAACGATAACATATGAAAACGTTTATCCCGGCTCGATATTCACACATAAAATACTTACAGCGTACCATCACGTTAAGTCTAGCGAAGATATTCCAAAATCTAAAAGTCCGTCGATACTTGAGCGATTTGCCAACGTGGATGATGTACGGCTAAAAACTGCGAAGGTTACAACGCTTGAAGGAATGGCGAGAGAGTTCGGTAAACTAGCGGAGCATCTTGAACGTAAGAGCATCCGAGCGAATCCGCCTGTAAACGATAAGGCTTACGTTGAACGATCCGAATTTACAATTACGGATTTATACAACGATTTAATGTCGCAGATTGAATGGTCGCTACTTCGATATATGGCGTTAGTTAGTACGTTTGGATTTGATGCGTTGCCGTTCTATTCTACCGTCTTAGATTACTCATATTACGTCCAGGAGCGTAAGAAGTTTCATAGGTGCAAGTACATGTTTTGTCTGAATATGTTCGCTATCGAAGAAGATAATGTCCGTGACGCTAAATCAAAGCGAATTGACAGCCGGTTCTGCTGCGGTGCATGCCGTAAAGCCTCACACGATGCGAAGAAACGATTTATTAAAACCGGTTCGTACTTACCAGTCGAGTATTATTCACCACTTTACAACGAGTCAATAGATGATCGTTATAGACTTCAAGAAGAAACACAGCCAGGATATGTAATCGAATCGGAGATAATGAAGAAGAAACCGATGTTTAAAGCACAGTTAAAAAACGAGGATTACAAGCATGGGAAAATGGTCAAATATAAAACGTTGGCCGAAGCCAAACAAGCCCAAATAATTGCAGAAAAAGTTGATAAAATAGCCATTTATCGCGATATTATCCGTCGGACAAACCCCTATATTAGTGAAGGGCAATAGCCCGCATTTATTTTTAGGGTGCTAGTAAGCAAATGATAGCAAAAGGAGGGAATCGACATGACAGGTGAGCAGTTACGAGATTTACGATTAGCTTTATCTATGTCACAGAGAAAGTTTGCTGAATTGGTAGGTGTAGGCGATACCACTATCGCAAGAATCGAGAATGGAACGCAAGAAATGAGTTTGATGACACGTGCGAAAATTGTTCGAAAAATTCAGCTTGATGAAGGTTTATTTATTTTTGCTGACAAATCTCGAAAATTAAATGAATTTATCCATAATTACACAATATCACGTTAATAGTCAAAAGTAAAGCATTTTGGGAGATGAAAACTAATGATTAATGAAATGATGCGTAAATGTAGAATTTGCAAAGAAACTAAGCCCTTAACCGAATTTACTCGCCAGGCAACTGCGCCACAAGGACGACAGGCTCGGTGTAAATCATGTCGCAGCAAAGCCCAATACGAAAGTGGTGATTACTTACGCGAGCGCATCCGAAAACATGAGTATCGCCATAACGGGGCTAATCACTATACTGACGTGACTATCCAAGAAGTATTAAACGCTACAAATTGCGCTTATTGTGACGTAGAAATGACGCGAGGCAAATGTGAATCGTCAGAAGCAACAGTCGATCATGTTTATCTAGGACATAATATCGATGCTAATGTAGTTGTTTGCTGTCGTAGCTGCAACGCATCAAAAGGACGCCTGCACGTTTATGATTTCTATCAATCTAGCGAACAATTTACAGACGAGTTGTGGCATGCATTCGTAAGTAAATTTGCTAGTCGTTTCTTAAAACGAGAGCCAAATGAACAAGAAATCGAAGCCTGGAAACAAGGCTTTAAAGAAGAAAGCGAGGAGAGAAAACAATATGGAACGTAAAAAGTACACATCGAATTATCGAGGCGAAGGTAAGAGAGCGAAGCCTAAACGTGTTAAGAAACAGTTTAACAAGAATGGTATTCGAATAATCGGGGAACGACCATCGCGTCCAAAATTTATCAACGGTGAGGTGTTCTATTAATGCAGATTTACTATAGTAACGATAACGGAGAACATTGCGTTTACGTCGACGAAGGTGAGAGACAGCATCGGATATTCTTGCCGGAAGATGTGGCTACGCTAGATGCTCGATATTTTGTGCAATCAGAGGCTGCTAATTACGTGATTCAACAACTATTAAAAATGGGGGAATAAAAATGAAAAAAACAAACATCGAAAAATTAACGGAATTACGTGAAAAGGCTTATGAGTTATCAAAAACAAATCCTACTAAAATTGCGCTAGAGTTCAAGACTTCGTACCTCGAAGATTTACGACGTTTGAAAGAGAGTGAGGATTATCGCGAATCAATTACGCAGGGACGAATTAAACGTGAGGACAAGCTACGTGAAAAATACAGTAAGCAATTGTTCGAACTACTAGCTGAACAAAAGGCGGAATATGCGGAGATATACAAAGAAGCTACTAAGTTAGCTAAGACGTTGCAAACGACGCCACACGCAAAGCCTAGCGATGATTTAACCATTAAATTATTCGAGCAAGAATTACAATCGCTCCAGACGTCGACAATGTTAGGAGCGAACGCAACTCGTAGTATCGAGGCAATTGATGCGTTTATCGGTAAATATGGCGATGATCCTTATTTCGCGTCAATCATTAAAGATAATTTCGTTCAGTTATCGCAAAACGTCCTTTCAATAGAGGCAACTATGCAGAATCGTCAAGCATTATCGAGGGTACTGGAGCGTGTAGAACAGAAGGCAACTAGCGAAGAGCAAGCCATAGCTGCGGAAACATTAGCGGCATTTGGAGACGGGAATCCAACATTCTTTATTCCAGGATTAGCGCAACATAATGCAATCTCTACTATTATCGGTAAGCGCCACGCGGAATTTTTAGATAAGCCAACGGAATGGTTAGAGGAACAAGAACAAGCGGAATAAAAACCGTTTGCTTTTTCTTTAACTAAAAAACGAATGGAGACGATTAATTATGCTCAAAACTTACTACCGAGAAGATGGAACGCCTTTTATCAAAGGAGATTCACACCTAAAAGAAAAGCTACCCGAAGGCTACGACGCTTCGAAAATTGATATTTCAGACATTCGAGTGGATGCGCACAATTTAGCGATATTATTCGATAAGGCAAACTACGCAGGAGTTTACTACGTTGAGCGCTACTTTGCATTAAAAGACGCATTCGAGCGACAACAAGCGCTAATTGTAAAGGAAAACGCAAAACCTAAAGAACGGCATGAGCCAGCAATTACAATTGCAAGTATCCGAGGCATAACGCATTAAGCGTCGTGTCTTTTTATTTAAAAACGGAAGGAGTTAACGATATGAAACTAGCACAACAACGTCAAGTGGTAACGCAAGTATTAGCTGATAACAAAGTAATACAAGACGCTGCCATGTTTGCAGTTGAAGTAGAAAAAAGGCACGGAAAAGTACCGCAGTTTATCGTAGAAAAAGCAGAAGCCTTAAAAGTACCACTTCTAGCTATTGCGATGAGTGGACGATTACAAGCTGACCATGCTCGTAAACGATTAGAAGCATTGAACGCAGCAATCGACTATGTAAACGGCGATATGGACGCTCGAAAACGATATTTGAAAGCACATAAGCAAGCAGACCGTTTAGCTTACTTAGTTGCAAAAGGAGTTGAGCGAGGCTAATGGTTGTCAATTTAACCGCTGTGTTTCGTATGCAAGACCGTGGTTCTGATCAGCTTAGGCGTATTTCGCAGATGACTAGCCGCCTGAGTAGTGTAATGCGAGATACTACAACAGCAGTGAACAGCACGCAACAAGCGATTAGTCAAGTCACTCGGACGACAACAACAGCTGCAAGCGCTATAACTCAAACGCAAGAAGCGACAAGTCGTGCGGGAGCTGTTTTTAGAAGTGTGAACGGTAGTATTCATCAATATACGCAGAGTACGAGAAATGCAAGTAGCGCATCAACTAGTCTAAACGGAAACTTAAATGGTGTGCGAAACACCTTAATCGGTTTAGTTGGCGCATATGCCAGCGTACAGACCGCTCAAAGCCTGTTTAAAGCGACAATTGGCGAGGCTATGAAGTTTGAGCAGTCCCGAGCTATCATAAAATCGGTCTTTCAAGATGACGGTGCTTCTAAGCAATACATGGAAATGGTCGATAAGTTTGCGATTGACAGTCCGCTATTAAATAGCGGAGACATGTTCGGAAGTTCAAAGGGACTACTTATGCTAACTAAAAGTATGCCTCAACTTGAAAGTGCGTGGTCGATTGTTGAGCGACTTATTGCGAGTGATCCTACAAAGTCGATAGATGACGCTGTGAGGGGTATGCGTGAGCTTGCCTCGGGCGATATAGTCTCGCTAAAGGAAGTATTCAACTTAGATAAGAACATCCTAAACGATGTTAAAGGCGGTTCATTTGAGGAGCAATTAGCGGGTCTTGATAAGGCATTAACGCAGATGAACATAACGCAAAAGACAATCGAAGCAATGGGTAGTACGAGTCTAGGATTGTGGTCGCAAATTGGCGAGCGAGCCGGTAAGTTCTTCCGTATCATGGGTGGTGAAGGTAACGAAGTTTTAGGCGCTAAAATGAAGGAAGTAGTCGACAAGTTAGATAGCTTAAACCTTGATGACATCGCTATAGATTTAGGCGCAAAACTTGCGGACGGATTTCAAAAGGGTGTAGATGCGATTAATTTCGTTAAGACAAATATGGACGATTTTAAAGCTACGATAGGCTTTGTCAAAGAAGCTGTCATCGGACTAGGTACTGCGATTATTGCGCATAAAGCGATTGTTGGAGCAATGACGATTTACTCTACGATAACAACGTTGATGACTGCTTATAGGGCAGGTACGTTATTAACGACTGCAGCGACACTAGGCTTTAATGCAGCTTTATGGGCTAATCCAGTAACGTGGGTTGTGGGTGCTATCGCGGGCTTAGTTGGAATTGGCGTACTTTTATACAGAAATTGGGACGTTGTGACAGCTAAGACCAAGGAAGTATGGTCAGCTATTGGCGGTTTGCAAGGTGCAGTATCGCTAGTTCTCGGTCCTATAGGCTTCCTAATTACGGCGGGTATTGATTTAGCGAAAAACTGGGATTCAACTAAATCCGTTTGGACCAACGTTTGGAGCGCGATTCAAAGATCGGCGGCTTCGTCAGTGAACGCTGTTATCGGACTAATAAATGAAATGATTGCTACTATAAATAAAATCCCAGGCGTTAATATTCCGATTGTGGCGAAAGTCAATTGGGGTGCAACTACGGAGATGCTTGCAGCAAAAGCGACTAGCAACCGTGGCATGATTCCGGGGCACTATCATGGACTAAATAACGTGCCATACGATAATTATTTATCCTATTTACACAAAGGAGAAATGGTATTACCTCGTTTTGAGGCGGAAGCATATCGACGAAAATCGGGGGTTGATGGTGTTTCCTATAACGAAATATCCACGGTTACGTACAAAACTACGACTAACAATCATAGCACATCAAATAACGCAGGTGGCCAAGGATTTAATGAGCCTCGCGTTGTTAATATTAATCCTACGATTAATATGCCAGGTATGGTTGTTCGTGAGGATGCGGATATTACACGAATTGCTGACCAATTAGTAGCTAAACTCTTGGAGAAACGAGGTGTAGTTTAATGAGAGGTACATTCGCGCCGAAATACAGCGGTGAAGGTGGACCGTTTACTAAGTTACGAGAGGCTATTCAAGTATTAGGGTACAATGTCGGCGGTCGTATGCACGGAGCAATAGTAACTAGCGATTATCCAAACTTGAGCATTCGTTTAGACGTAGATACTATTGATACGCCAAACGTATTCCTCACATGTAATCCACAATTAATACCTCATACAGAAACGGTTAATATTAATGGACAAGAGGCTACGATTGAGTATCCTAATCGTTTAGTAAAGGGTGCTCGGGTATTGGTTTTCGAGGCAGAGCATCAGCAGGATTTATATGTATTAGCGTTATCAGATAAATAAAACAACGAGGCAGGCGCATTAGCGCTTGTCTTTTTTAATTGAAAAGGGGATAGAAATTTGACTAGAGACGACTTAAAAATGATTCAAAAACACACTATTACAGCTGCGTTTTCTACAGCTTTAGGCTTCGCAGACGGAGAAACTATTGCGGCTTTGCAAGAAGATTTAACGGCACTAAACCAAATGGTAGAAACGTCAGAAACGGTTACAGCCCGCAATTTAGTCTCATCAGCGATTATGTTTCATGTCACAGGTGACGCAGTACACTTACGAAATGCTGCGGATTATCGAGACAAGGTTGCTGATTTTCTACTTGTAGGAGGTACTAATTAATGAATATGAGTGAACGTAAAGCACGTTTAAGACAGCTGCGTCGCGCTATTCAAGCGTTGGCCAAGAAAGCAGGCAACGGTAGGTTAACCAGCCAGGAACAATTGCAACTCGTAGCGATGGACCGTGAAAGCACGCGCCTGGAATCAATTATCAAAGGTGAGTATGATGTAGCGCACTTTGCTTACGAATATTTCAGTGACGAACGCAACCACGACAATGAAGCTGGCAATATTATTCGCCACTTTTCAGAGGACAAGCCACACGAAACAGTCGAAGAAATAGCAGCTATCCATCGTGATATGTATGACATTTGCGACGAAATTACTCGACGCAAGACAAAACGCTTTGTTATTGCTGCTCCACGTGGCCATGCGAAAAGTTCGATAATCAGTACGATTAAGGCGCTACATTCGCTGGCATACAGGCATGACGATTATATTCTTATTATTTCCGAGACAGACACGTTAGCAAAGCGTCTTGTCGCATCTATCGCAAATCAACTGAAATATAACGAGCGATTACGTGAGGACTTCGGAGAGTTACTTTACAAGCAATCGAATAAGAACGAGCGTGACAATGAGGATACGTTCATTACTACCAAAAAGCAGTTAGTCGAGGCATCGTCCGCAGGGAAAAGTCTACGAGGAAAAACGTTCAATGGAATACGTCCTACGCTTTGTTTATGTGACGATTTATCATCGCTTAATAATGAAGCCACAGAAGAACAGCGCCTAAAACTTATTCACTGGTGGAACTCAACAGTCGAGCCACTACCTGCAGCAACTGGCGCTATTGTATTTGTAGGAACAAAAGTTACCTCAACCGGCTTATTATCGCATCTGCTAGGACGGCGTGATTACAAGCAAGTATTCCACTCCGCGATTATTAACGAGCCGGACAATCCGCATTTGTGGAGCGACTATTTGCATATGTACAGCGGTGAAGCAACAGACGTAGAACTGGATGAATACTACGAGAAATATCGAGATGAACTAGAGTCGGGCATTGAGTTAGCGTGGTCCAACATGTGGACTTATCGCGAGCTTATGCACAAAAAGGCGTCCATTGGCAGTCGAGCCTTTGCTTCGGAGTATATGAACCAATCATACGCAAGTGACGAACAGCACTTTTCTCCGGAGGAATATGCATATGGACGACGCGTTTTCGACGGACAATATCACCTGGACGCAATCGAATACAACGACAAGTATTATTATTTGCGAGATATGGATAAGGTCGCATGTTGGGACCCGGCGCTCGCAGGCAATAAACGTTCAGCACTTAACGCATATGTGACGCTAGGACGGCACAAGGAAAGCGGTCTTGTATTCGTGTTGGACGTATATGCAAGTCGACAAGTACCGTCCGAGTTTATTATGGAAATCCTTCCGCGATTAGCTGAATATAAACCGCACAAGGTTGTCGTTGAAGGTATCGGAGCATACCGAGCATACGCCGAGCAACTAGCCGATTCAATGCGCCATAACTCGATATACCACACACGCATGGAAACGTTAAAAACTCACGGTACTAAATCGAAGGCGAGCCGTATAGAATCGCTAGAAGTACCATTGGCCAATCATTCGCTTATTCTTAATCGCGATCATAAAGAGGTATATCGAGAGTTGCAAGAATATCCTAACGGAGTTGTGGACGTTCTCGATGCAATTGAGATGGCGTTTAGTACGGCTAAAAAGCCGACAGCACGCATAGTAGCGAAGCCAGCATACTTATAAAATGGAGGGAATTACGATATGACAAACGAAATTAAATCAACTGAATTATCCGAACTATCAACGGAGCCAATGGCGGACTTAGAGGTACTACCAGCTATTCCCGTTGATAATTACGACTTAACGCCGCGCCAACTATTAGCAGCGCAACTAATCATCGTTAACGATTCACTACCGAAGAAAGGCAAAGGAAAGACGCGCCGAACATATAGTGAAATCGCTGCAGACGTTGGTGTATCACGTGAGACTTTGTATGAATATCGGATGCTGCCGGACTTTAATCGCTATGTAAAGGATGCTGCGCAAGTGATCGCGAATGATTACGTGTTGCAGGCGTTAGCAAATATGAAGTTACTCGCGGACGGTACAATTTCTGGAACGCCGTCTATCAATGCGAATCTATTCTTCTTAAATAACGCAGGCATGGGGAATACGAAGCAACAGCATGTGGTTACTGTTAATCAAGGCGTAGAAGGCTCGAAGGTTACTGACGATGAAATTGCGCGCATTATCGCAAGGGCAGAGCGTGAGGACGCAGACATTATCGAATAGAACGACGACTTATGGCGAGTGTATGAGCGGAGTTATACCGTTTGTATGCTCGCCTTTTTTGTACATACGTTTACATATCGCCACTTAATTCGTAATTATTACAGATACATTAGGCAAATGCTTCGGGCGGACGAAGCGTTTAAAAATCGAGGGGGTCAAGTTGAAGCTACGTTTATGCATTCGCAAGCGATCGTACTGTAACAGTTACATAGCGTAACTATGCGTAGACTCTACGTTTGAACGCTATGTATAAAAAGATGCATAAAGAGCGGTTTTGGGGTAGTTAAAGAACGTTGATTTACCAACGTTTTATAGGTTGTTTTAGTTTACATAATTAAGGTTTTAGGAAGCTAGAATGAATAAATATTCTACTGTTATTCATTCCGATAAAGTTACGTTAATTGAAGGTACAAATCCCCCAAGCCCCGCCGACCGTATCCCGCCTCTCTACGCCACACGCAAAATAAATTTCATTTTTTAAAATGGTAGTCGAATTATACTATTACAAATGCATCTAGATGACTTTGGAATAAAACAATAGTATTTCTTTACGTTGAAGAAAGCGTTCTATAGGCTAATAACGGTAAACGTAATCGTGAGTTACGACTGTTGATTAAATGTTTCAAAACGTTAGTATTAGCTGATTTAAGATTACGTTATATTGCGATAACATATGTTAAGGAAACGTGGTGATAAAAATGTGGGAAAAAGATTCGTTTACTATTCCGGAGATTGTGGCAGAGTTGGATTTAACAGAGAGTCAAATTCGCATAATACTTAGTAAAATGCAAGATCGTGTAGAGTACTTTAGCGAAAAGTTAAGAAACGGAGAACGTAGATTAAATAATTTAGAGGTAACTGTCATTGAATTTGTAAACAGACGGACTAATAAAGAACGCTTGCAAGATGACGCGTGTGATTTAGCGGTATCTATTTTTTACCGAGATAATAAACCCCGAATAATAAAAGAATATTTAGAAACGGAACTGCAACGTTTAGGTGAAACGGAATGAAATACAACTTGCTATTCGCATTGAATATCGGTAATATTGTCGTTAAGAGGGTGTAATAGTACGTTAAACCCGTTTTTGTTTTATTCTACCGATTCATTGAACGTTGAAGGTTACGCAATCATAAGCGTTTATATAAATCGATAGGACAACGATTCCATTCCACCAAGCGTTAATGAACAATGACGTTTTCAAATCTGCGCAATTTAACACGAAATTCTTGGAAGAGAACGACGTATTAGGAACAAACAAATAATGGTTTGAATCAACCTTCTGACAGTAGTCAGGAGGTTTTTTTTATCTAGCGGTGTTTATTTTCTATTTTATGTTAAAATTATAAAGTATTAGTAACAAGGGGGCGATGGTTATATATAATTTTGAAGAATACGATGACCCAACTTTATATGATAAAGAAAATGAAACTTATTTGCCTGAATTGCCACTTTTGTTAAAATGGGCGTCCACTAAACAAGGGATAATTATGGATTTAGCTTGTGGCACAGGGAGACTGGCAATTCCACTAGCGAAAAATGGCTATCATATGATAGGTGTAGACATCCATGATGGGATGTTAAAAGAGGCCAAAAAAAAATCCGCAACGCTCAATTTGCCGATTGAATGGCTGCAACAAGACTGTACGAAATTGCATGTACCAACGACAAGCCATTTCATTTATTCAGTAGGAAATTCCTTTCAACATTTTTTGACGAACGAGTCACAAGATGGCTTCCTTTCTTCCGTGAACAAACATTTGGAGATTGGCGGTATCTTTATTTTTGGTACAAGGTTTCCTAGCGTAGAGGAATTACTTCAACCAAGTACAGAAGAATATTGGAGATCGTATACGGACCGTGATACGCTTCATACGGTTGATCTTTATACAATTAGTCATTATGATGCATTAAGCCAAATCCAACATTATACAACTATCAGAAAGTATAAAAATAGTGATGGTCAAATTGTGGATGAAAAGCGCACAAAAATCAGTTTAAGATATGTATTTCCGAAAGAAATGGAACGAATGTTATGCAACAACGGTTTTGAAATCGTGGATGTATTTCAGGACTGGCAGGAGACGGCGGTTACCAATGAGAGTTATGAGCTAATCTATGTTTGTAAAAAAATAAGCAAGTGAAAAGTGAATAATTTTTCTCTTCCTTCAACTATTAATAGTTTGAAGGTTTTTTCTATAAGAAAGCGCTATAGAAATTTCAGAACTTGCGTATAGGCGTAATCTATACCGCAAGTTCATCACAATTGGCGTACATAATTTTATAGTTTACTTGCTAAGAAAAAATTCAGCACCCAACCTACTATTGAAACAATAATAATACTCCACGCATGTTTCTTACGTTGTTTTACAGCGACAATACCCATAATCAACCCTAATAATGGCAATAACACAAAACCGGCTATATAAGCAATAGTATTGTAGGTTTTATAACCGTAAACTTCACTTTTTTCCATTTCAATTGTTTCACTATCCATCAATAAATCCCCCATCTTGAGTTGTCTGGAATATATTTCTATATAAAGCGATTGTAACACGTAGGGAGAGCAAGGAGTAGCTTATTAACGGTAAAAATTAATAGAACCATTCAAAAACTTTTGCAATAACGTATAATGGTGTACCGACTAAAATGACACCTGCTATGAAAGATAGTAGTAATTTTAAAACATCAAGAACAGCTCCAGCAAAATCGTCCATCAATTTTCGCAATTGTTACATCCTTTCTATTGTTATGTTCGCCATAAACATGAATTTCGGCGTTTGTGGATGGAGATGATTGAATGTCATTTTTTCATGTACTATAATTTTAATACATGACGTGAATGGCAAAGCAAGTGAATTATTTATTGTAATCATCTAAAAATATTTATGAAAATACGACGAAAACATAGAAAATGACGCTAGGGGGATATTTACATGAACAAAACATTTAAAATTACGGTGTTAGAAGGTTTGCATGCAAGACCAGCAACATTACTCGTCACAACTGTATCAGCGTTTGAATCAGAAGTATCCATTACATACAACGGAAAGTCTGCGAATTTAAAATCCATTTTGGGTGTTATGTCCCTTGCCGTATCACCAGAATCTATTATAGAAATAGCAGCGGAAGGATCAGATGCAAGTGAATTGTTAGATAAAGTAACAGAAGTTATCATCTCGCAAGGGATTGGTGAAGAATGTTAGAAATAAGCTATATTGCTGTTTCTGATGGGATTGCCATAGCTGGTAGGGTCCATTCTTCTAAAAAAGAGCGCTAAAAATCAATGCTTTTTGTTTAGTTGCGAAGATCACAGCGTCTTTCTTAAGCGAAACCTTCCTTTTTATAGTATAATAAGCGTAACAACTGCATTTGCTTGCGATGCGTATGGGAAAGGATGATATTTGTATGGCAGAGAAAGTAGGACAATCTTTCGTACAACCAACACCTTCTGGGAAAGAAGAGCTTGGGAAAATTGAAGTGGCTGCAGAAGTAATTGAGGTTGTAGCTGGAATCGCTGTTAACGAGGTAGAGGGTATCGCAGCAACTCGTGGCAATATTGCAACAGGTGTCGTGGAACGCTTCGGTAAAAAAGTACACAATAAAGGCATTAAATCTGGTGTCACAGAACAGGGTGAAATTGCCATCGACGTATTTTGCTCTGTAAAGTACGGCTATTCGATTCCGAAAGTGGCAAAGGATGTACAAACGCAAATTCGCCAAGCGATTTTCAATATGACTGCACTTGAAACAGCAGAGGTGAATGTACATATAACTGCAATTCACTTTGAAAAAGAAGAAGTCGTAACACACGAATAATAAAGAGGAGCTGCCAACGTGGTGATTATACACCATTGAAGGCAGCTCCTCTTTTGTTATAGCTATGCGCAGTATTACAACGCGATATTTTTTGGTTTTTTCCAGAAAAACGCAAGTATTACACCGAACACTAAGACGATTGTAGCGAAGTAATAGGGGTAGTTTAAATCGATGTCGAATAACATACCACCGATAATCGGGCCAAATATATTACCAAGACTTGTAAACATAGAGTTCATGCCTCCGACAAAGCCTTGCTCGTTTCCTGCGATTTTCGATAGATAAGAAGTAACGGCAGGACGAATTAAATCGAAACCGACGAAAATAAAGAATGTCACAAATAAAATAGCGAAATAATGACTTACCACGGTCATGGCAAATGTCAGTACCGCAGAAAGGATGAGTGAGTAACGGATGACATTAATTTCACCCATTTTCTTCGTTAGCCAATCGAATAATATCAGTTGGGCAAGCGCACCAATAATACCACTTCCGGTAATAATAATGGCAATATCAGATGGTGTAAATGCAAATTTATGATCAACGAATAAGCTAAAAAGTGATTCGAATGCGGCAAGACCAAATGACAGGACAAAAATAAGCACAAAAGCAATGAAATACAAAGGGCTAAAAATACGTTTGGTGCTGCTTAAAATAGATGGCGCAGCTTCGGTATCATCCATAGCACGAGTCGGTTCTTTTAACAATGTAAATGACAATAGTGCTGCTAGAAAACCTAGAATACCAGCGGCATAAAAAGGGATGCGTGTGCCGTATTCTGCTAAAAATCCACCGAGACCTGGTCCAATAATAAAACCAGTACTAATAGCAGCGCTCATATAGCCAAGCGCTTTCGGACGTTGAGCCATCGTTGTAATGTCCGCAATAAATGCTGTTACGGCAGGCATAATAAACGCAGCACTTACACCACCGAGCATACGTGATACAAATAATATTTCAATGGTGCGACCCATCCCGAATAGTAGCTCTGATAAGCCAAAAATAATTAAACCAACAACAATCATGATTTTTCGACCAATACGGTCGACTAGTCTGCCGGCAATTGGCGAAACAATTAGCTGCGTAATGGCGAATGCAGCAACCATATAGCCAACGACAGAGCCTGTAATATTCAGTTCGTTCATTATGGTTGGCAAAACGGGAATAACCAATCCTATGCCTAAAAAGGCGATAAATAGATTGGATAATAAAATAGTTAGCGTTAAAGCTTGTTTCTTGTTCATTTTTCTCTCCTTCAACAGTTCACGATACATGAGATTGATAATCTACTAGAAGATTGCCTCCTCATACAATAAACCCTATAGTTACTATAGGGTCAAAGGATTTGTTTTATTTTTTTCTTCTTATATAGCTTTAGTGTGGAAGTAAAATAACATCGTTATACAACGTTTAATTAGTCATTTCTTGTCAAAATGGTGTGGATTGCTCCAATCATTAACAAACAGCCTGTTGTCTAATTTTTAATTCGACAATAAATTTCTTTTCTCGCTCAGAAGTGATCGTTGCGGGCATATAAAATTCATAAACCGTGGATTCAAATGAGATTTTTTGGGAATCGACATAATTTTTAAGTTTTTCATAAAAAGAAAAATACGTATCTGGATGATAAATAAATGCAATACAAGCATATTTACCTGCGGGTACCATCGTTTGTTTCATATTGGTTGAAAGTTTAGAAAACGTTCGTTCCGTTAATAGTGGCGTAAAGATTGCATCATAAATAATATCGTTGACATCTTGATAATGCGCTAGCGGAAAAATACACCCGTAGCGACTATTTAAAACACTGCCTTCATTCTCAATAATTTTCGTTAATGTTGCATAATACTTATTTGTGCTTGAAGTAGGTGTCAGTTCAGTTGTTGTGACTTGTAATATGGGCATTTCTTCTTCGAAACGCGTATATACCTCTCCGAAAATAGGAATTTCGATTTGTTCTTGCATTTGTTTTTTCGTTTTCAAAAGTGTATATTTCACTTCGTTTAGCCGAGCAATTTTTTCTTCTAGACGCTGTTCCTGCTGTTCTAAAAAAACAAGGAGCTCTTCAGGTGTGAGCATCAACGCCTTTTTAATGTCTTCAAGTGACGTCCCGATATATTTTAGCGATTTAATAATATCTAAGTAAAAAATTTGACTATCTTTATAATAGCGGTAATTGCTAGCTGAATCGGTATAAGCGGGTTTAAACAAGTCAATTTGGTCGTAGTATCGGAGTGTCTGCACAGAAAGGTTTGCTAATTTTGCGACTTCACCAATTGTATAATAATGTTCCTTCATAGTTGGCCTCCAATTGGAAATAATGTTGCTGAATTGTTTAGTCATGCTAGCTAAACGTTCAAGAAAAATGATTTTATTATTTTCGGCAAAATACTAAAATGCTTTAAATTATCAAATGACTAATTTCGATTTAGTAACGTATATTTATTATTTTAAATAGAAAAACAATCGTAAGCAAATTGAATAGAAGGTAGCACATCTCTATTCAAACATCAACAGCGTTGAAGTTAAATAAGTAGAAAGTTGCTTGAAAAAGGTTTCAGATTATTGAAAACTTGCTTGAATTCGTGTTTATCGTATGAATTTATGCTATTATAAACCTTAATGCCACTTAAGAAGGAGAGCTTTACATGAAACGACATGAAGCACGTGAAAAAGCGTTGCAAGTTTTGTTTCAGCTAGACAATACTGATCTAACAGTCGAAGAAGCAAAAGAACATATTAAAGGTCAACCTACAAATGCTTTCTACGAAAAGATTGTAAATGGAACAGCTGAACATTTAGAAGAAATTGATGCGGCATTAACGCAGCATCTAGAAAAGTGGTCACTTGCCCGTCTACCGAAAATTGAGAGAACAGTTTTAAGACTAGCTGTATACGAACTTTTATACATGCAAGAAACACCAAAAAGAGTAGTACTTAATGAAGCAATCGAGTTATGCAAAACATTTGGAGACGAAGGCTCGTCAAAATTTGTTAATGGCGTACTTTCTAAATTTACAGAACAATAAAATGTGTTGAATTGGAAGGAGTAACTAAGGTTTATGTCAAGTGCAATTATTAATGGTAAAGAGATTGGTCAAGAAATTCGGAATACAGTAGCAGAGCGTGTAGCTCGTTTAAAAGAGCAAGGATTAACACCAGGCTTAGCGGTTGTTCTAGTTGGGGACAACCAAGCTTCAGCTACATATGTGAGAAATAAGCAAAAATCTTGTGAAGCGATTGGCATGTTTTCAGAACTAATAAAACTACCAGAAGAAACAACACAAGCTGAGCTTTTAAGGCAAATTGAAAGTTTAAATAATCGTGAAGATATTCATGGTATTTTAGTTCAATTACCACTCCCAAAACATATTGATGAGGATACTGTTATTGCTACAATTGCCGTTGACAAAGATGTAGACGGCTTCTCACCGGTTAGCGTTGGGAAAATGATGCTTGGCCAAGAAACATTTTTACCTTGTACACCGTTTGGCGTGATGAAGCTTCTTGAATATTCGGGAATTGAAATCGCTGGTAAGCACGCTGTTATTGTTGGTAGAAGTCATATTGTCGGGAAACCGATGGGGCAGCTTTTGCTACAAAAAGATGCAACGGTGACCTATACGCATTCAAAAACACCAGATTTACCTTCATTCACAAAACAGGCTGATATTTTAATTGCAGCGGTTGGACGTGCGAACTTTATTACGAAAGAGCATGTTAAAGAAGGGGCTGTTGTTATTGATGTTGGCATTAACCGCGATGAAAACAATAAACTTTGCGGCGATGTTAACTTTTCAGAAGTTGACGGTATTGCCTCTCACATTACACCAGTACCAGGCGGTGTAGGGCCGATGACAATCACGATGTTACTCTTCAACACAGTGCAAGCGGCAGAAATGACACTTGCAAGTAACAATAAAGTTATAAATTAAGAACCAATTTTTTCGTTTGCTTAGAGAGCCATCTCAGTACTTTTGAGATGGTTCTTTTTTTATAGAATGCTATGAATCGCCATGAAACTAGAGGAAATCGCCATGAAATCGGGATCATTCGCCACTAACTAGAGAGAATCGCCACGATTTCCAAATTAATCGCCATGAAGTCATCCGCAACGCTGTTTGCCTGACACAGAGTAGCCACTTTCATACGAGCCAAGGTGGCAATAAATGTGGTACAGTATAGTTTTAATGCGAGGATGAAAGATAGACGTTTTTTCGAGCAAAACTGTATTTACACACGTCATGCGCTCTAAAAAATGTTATGATAAATGTAGTTTTGTGAAAAACTTGATTTTAGTAAAGGAGCCGAAAAATAATGTCATCAGCTTCTTATTTAACTGTAAAAGCATTAACAAAATATATTAAACGTAAATTTGATGCTGATCCGCATCTGCGTGAAGTGTATGTCAAAGGGGAGCTATCGAATGTTAAAATTCATCAATCTGGGCATATTTACTTTACTTTAAAGGATGATGGCGCACGTATTGCTGCTACGATGTTTAAAACTGCAGCAAGCAAATTAGCATTTGAACCAAAAGATGGTATGCAAGTATTCATCAGGGGAGATGTAAACGTTTACGAAGGTTACGGTACATATCAACTATATGTGCAGGAAATGCAACCAGATGGTATCGGTAGCTTATTTGTCGCCTTTAACCAACTGAAAGAACAGCTGCAAAAGGAAGGGCTTTTTAAACCAGAATGGAAGCAGCCAATTCCAAAGTTTCCTGAAAAAATTGGTGTTTTAACCTCCACAACGGGGGCAGCCATTCGTGATATTTGTACAACATTAAAGCGACGTTATCCCTTGGCTGAAATTATAATTTACCCAACACTTGTACAAGGCGCCCAAGCGGCACCTAGCATCGTCCAAAATATTGAGCGCGCCAATCAAGATGCCTTTTGTGACGTCTTGTTAGTCGGACGCGGTGGCGGTTCCATTGAAGATTTATGGGCGTTTAATGAGGAAGCGGTTGCACGTGCCATATTTGACAGCCGCATCCCGATTATTAGTGCAGTAGGGCATGAAACGGATACGACCATTGCAGATTTTGTCGCAGATTTGAGAGCCCCGACGCCTACTGCCGCGGCTGAAATGGCAGTTCCTGACCAGCAGGAGTTGTATCAAAGAGTACTGCAGCAAAAATCCCAGCTTCATCAAATGGTTAGAGCGCAACTTCTAACAGAACGACAACGTCTTAATAAGCTACAGCAGTCTTATCCTTTATCGATGCCAGAGAGGTTGTATCGTCCGTTTACTGAACGCTTAGCACAACTGGAGACGACTTTGCAAAAAGCTATGCAGGTCGATTTGATGAAAAAAGAAGCGCAGCTTCAAAAACTGCATAGCGCCGTGGAACAACAATCGCCGAAAAAGGCACTTGTTTATCATCAAAGGGAGTTGGCAAACCGTGTCCAACAACTAACTCGTGCAGCTTCGCACTATGTCACGAAGCAAAAACAACAATTTGAGGCATCCGTAAGAACACTGGAAGCATTAAATCCACTGGCCATTTTAACAAGAGGATTCACTGTAGCCTACAAAGATGACAAAGTATTGAAATCGTCAACTGACTTAAAGCGGCAGGACCAATTAACACTGTCATTCCACGATGGCAAAGTCATTGCCGAAGTGACAGATGTATTGCCAAATAGTAAGGAGGAATCGCAATGACGAAGAAGCAACAAACCTTCGCAGAAGCAATGACGGCACTGGAAGAAATAGTCCGCCAATTAGAACAAGGTGATGTACCATTAGAAAATGCCATTGATTTATATAAACAAGGTATGGAGCTTTCGCAATTTTGCCATGGGAAACTTCAGCATGCTGAAGAACAGTTAATTTCAATTGTCCAAGAGACAGGTGAAACAACAGCATTTGATCCGTTAAAGGGAGAGAACTAGTTAAAATGAACGAACAATTAAAACATTTTATTCAAAGCAACACACCACAAGTCGAAGCTGAAATGTTTGCACTTGTTGAAAAAATTGACGCACCGACGAATTTAAAGGAATCGATGCTATATTCATTAAAAGCGGGTGGTAAGCGTATTCGCCCATTGTTTGTATTAGCAGTTTTAGAACTATACGGCACAGAGAAGAAGGCGGGTCTAACCGTAGGAGCCGTTATTGAAATGATTCATACGTATTCTTTAATCCACGACGATCTACCAAGTATGGACAATGATGATTTCCGTCGCGGCAAGCCAACGAACCATAAAGTATTTGGTGAGGCACTCGCCACTCTTGCAGGGGATGCATTAAATACGTTCGCTTTTGGTGTTTTAGCACGCATGGATTTATCAGCAGAGCAACGCATTGAGCTTGTTCATCTTCTAAGCGTTGCGGCTGGTGCAGAAGGAATGGTTGGCGGGCAAGTACTCGATATGGAAGGGGAGCAACGTCAGTTAAACCTTACTGAACTGGAGCATGTTCATGTCAATAAAACGGGTGCACTATTACGATTTAGTATTGAATCAGGAGCCGTCTTAGCAAATGCATCGCAACAAGATCGAGCTACTTTAAAGGAGTACGCACATCACATCGGCCTTGCTTTCCAAATCCAAGACGATATTTTAGATATTGAAGGAACAACAGAGGAATTAGGCAAGACTGCTGGGAAGGATGTAGCGAGCGATAAAAGCACATATCCTGCATTATTAACATTAGCTGGTGCGAAAGAAAAACTTAACGATCATTATCAGCTTGCCATTGCAGCACTTGATAAGTTACAAGTAGATGTAAGTTTACTGCGTGAGTTTGCAGCCTATATTGTTCATCGTAAAAACTAAGAGAAAAAAAGGGCGTTAAAGGTAAAGAATATGCTAGAATAGGTGGGGACGTTTGCCAATAGGCAAACAATAAAGTGTTCGTACTTTTAGCATATGGATAACACTGTTATAATGGTGGAAACACGATTGCGGTGAATAATTTATTGAAAAGGTGTGTGAGAAAGGTGGATTTAAACAACATTTCTAGTCCATCCTTTTTAAAAAACTTAACGAAGAGAGAGCTTGAACAACTTGCGAAAGAGATACGTGCTTTCTTAATCGAAAAATGTTCTGTCACAGGTGGTCATATCGGACCGAACCTAGGCGTTGTGGAGCTTACAATTATGCTTCATAAAATGTTCGACAGTCCAAAAGATAAGTTTTTATGGGATGTTGGCCACCAAGCTTACGTGCATAAAATTTTGACAGGTCGTGCGAGTCAATTTGACACATTACGTCAGTTCAAAGGGCTTTGTGGATTTCCAAAGCTTGTGGAGAGTGAACATGATGAATGGGAAACAGGTCATAGCTCGACTTCGTTGTCAGCAGCCATGGGTATGGCAGCAGCACGTGATATTAAAAATGAAAAAAACTTCGTCGTACCGATTATTGGGGACGGTGCTTTAACAGGCGGTATGGCGCTTGAGGCGTTAAATCATATTGGACATGCAAAAACCAACATGATTGTCATTTTAAATGATAATGAAATGTCCATTGCGCCGAATGTTGGTGCATTACACAGCATATTAGGTCGCTTGCGAACTGCCAAAGAATATTCTAAAGCAAAAGAAGAACTGGAATCGTTAATTACAAAAATTCCTGTGTTAGGTGGAAAGCTTGCTTCAACTGCCGAACGATTAAAGGACAGCTTGAAATATTTAGTCGTTTCTGGTGTCTTTTTTGAAGAATTAGGCTTTAAATATTTAGGCCCAATTGATGGTCATGACTTTGAAGCGCTTGAAACGACATTATCGTATGCTAAAAAAGTAAAAGGTCCAGTGCTTGTTCATGTCATTACGAAAAAAGGTAAAGGCTATAAACCAGCTGAAGACGATACAATCGGCAATTGGCACGGAACAGGTCCATATAAAATGGAGACGGGTGCATTTGTCAAATCAGAGACAAAAGGTCCTGCTTGGAGTAGCTTAGTTGCTGAAACTGTGCGCAAACTAGCGCATGAAGATGAACGCATTGTGACGATTACACCAGCAATGCCTGTTGGTTCAAAATTGCAAGGCATTCAAAAAGATTTTCCTAAGCGCTTTTTTGATGTGGGTATAGCCGAACAACATGCTGCCACAATGGCTGCGGGTCTTGCTACTCAAAAAATGAAGCCGTTTTTAGCTATCTACTCAACGTTTTTACAGCGAGCATATGACCAAGTGCTGCATGATATCGCACGCCCTAATTTAAATGTCTTTATCGGAATCGACCGTGCAGGCTTAGTCGGTGCAGATGGGGAAACACACCAAGGTGTCTTTGATATTGCATTCCTTCGCCATATGCCAAATATGACGATTATGATGCCAAAAGATGAAAATGAAGGCCAACATATGGTGAAAACAGCAATCGATTATAATGGTGGACCAATCGCACTACGTTATCCACGTGGCAATGGTATTGGTGTGCCGATGGATGATGAGCCGATGAGCTTACCAATTGGAAGCTGGGAAGTGTTACGTGAGGGGAAAGATGCGTCCATTTTAACATTTGGTACGACCATTCCGATGGCGATGGAAGCGGCTCATATGTTAGCCCAACAAGGTATTGAAATCGAAGTAGTGAATGCGCGATTTATCAAGCCGATGGATGAGGATATGTTGCATCGTATCTTTACAAGTAATAAACCGGTGTTAACAATTGAAGAAGCAGTATTACAAGGAGGCTTTGGCAGCGGCGTATTAGAATTCGCACATGACCATAGCTATTTAAATGCTATTATTGATCGCATGGGCATTCCTGATCAATTCATTGAACATGGAAACGTTGACCAACTGCTCGCGGAAATTCATATGACAGCAGAAGATACAGTAGCACGCATGCAAGTGTTACTACAACAAAAACAGCAAGTAGGTTTAAATAAATAATGACAAAACAACCGAAAGAACGTGTAGACATTTTACTTGTGGAACGTGGTTTATGTGAAACGCGCGAGAAGGCCAAGCGCTCCATTATGGCAGGTCTCGTGTTTTCCAACGAAATACGTATCGACAAGGCGGGAGAAAAAATTGCCATCGATGCACCACTTCAAGTAAAAGGTTCTGATTTAAAATATGTAAGCCGTGGTGGCTTAAAGTTAGAAAAAGCTTTGCAAATTTTTGATATGTCTGTAGAGGGGAAGCTGATGCTTGACATCGGCTCTTCTACAGGAGGATTTACAGATTGTGCCTTACAAAATGGTGCTAGACATTGTTATGCGCTAGATGTAGGTTCGAACCAACTAGCATGGAAAATTCGTTCGGATGAACGCGTAACCGTTATGGAAAAAACGAATTTCCGCTATACAACTGCAGCTGATTTAACAGAAGGTTTACCGGAGTTTGCTACAATCGATGTTAGCTTTATTTCATTATCATTGATTTTACCTGTGCTAAAAACGGTTTTAATGCCTGGTGGCGATGTGATGGCGCTTGTTAAGCCACAGTTTGAAGCTGGGAAAGAAAATGTTGGTAAAAAGGGCATCGTCCGTGATAAAAAAGTACATCTCGATGTTTTAGAAAAAACAGCTGCAATGGCAACAGAAGTTGGCTTTGTCGTAAAAGATGCTTCTTATTCACCGATTACAGGTGGAGAAGGGAATATTGAATTTTTATTCCATTTAGTGAATCCTATTGCTGATGAAGTGATTAAGCCATATACAGCTTTTAATGCACTCGTCGAAGAAGCGCATAGTGCACTAAAATAACACGTGCTCATTAAGTAGAGCCGTGTTTTTTCTTGTGCTTTTATGCCGAAGATGGTAGTGTAATTATACAAATATTTAACTATTTATAAGAGGTGAACACTTTGAATAAAGGACAAAGACATATACGTATTCGTGATATTATTGCAAATCATGAAATTGAAACGCAAGATGATTTAGTCGATTTTTTAAAAGATGCAGGCTATAATGTGACACAAGCAACAGTGTCACGAGATATTAAGGAATTACATTTAGTAAAAGTACCATTACAGGATGGACGCTATAAATATAGCTTACCCGCAGACCAACGATTCAATCCTGTACAAAAATTACATCGTGCATTAGCAGATGCCTTTGTCAGCATTGATGGTGCTTCACATTTTTTAGTGATGAAAGCACTTCCAGGTAATGCTAATGCAATTGCTTCTTTACTGGATCATTTAGATTGGCCAGAAATTTTAGGTACTATTTCTGGGGATGACACTATTTTAATTATATGTCGCGATGAAAATGAGCGAGAAAATACAAAAAATCGCTTATTGGGCATGCTATAAACGTGAAACTGTCATCGATATTTTCCACATGTTGAAAATAATCGATTACGAGCTGTTGCTAAATACTCCCTTGATTAAAGTGAAGCGGGTTTTTTGCTTCAGCTAGTACAGATGACAATAGCAGTTGATTTTAATTCAGAGGTGACATTTTGTGTTAAGAGAGCTTAGTATTCGAAATTTTGCTATCATTGAGGATTTAACGGTTAGTTTTTCAGATGGTTTAACTGTGTTAACAGGTGAAACGGGTGCCGGAAAATCTATTATTATTGATGCGGTGCATTTGCTTGCTGGTGGTAGAGGCAATTCAGAATTTATTCGTCATGGCGCTAAAAAAGCCGAATTAGGTGGGCTATTCCATATTTCAAGTGCAACACATCCAGTCTATAAAAAACTGGAAGAGGCAGGCATTGAAATAGAAGAGGATTCCATTATTTTGCGCCGTGATTTAAATGATACAGGCAAAAGTGTTTGTCGGGTAAACGGCAAATTAGTACCATTATCCGTTTTACGTGATATTGGGGCAAGCTTGATTGATATTCATGGTCAACATGAAAACCAGGAACTTATGGACGAAAAGCAGCACATTAATTTACTCGACCATTTTGCCGAAGAGCAACTCGCACCGATCCTTGAAAAATACAGTACACAATACAATGAATATCGGGCATTAAAAAAAGAATTAGCGTCCATTTCAATCGATGAGCAGTTAATGGCACAGCGAATAGATTTGTACCAATTTCAAATGAAAGAGCTTGAAGATGCAAATTTAAAGCTAGGTGAAGAAGATGAGCTTGTAGATGAACGTCGCCGTTTAATGAATTTCAATAAAATTTTTGAACGTTCAAGTGCCGCTTATGAAGCCATCCAAGGTGAAACAAAAGGTCTTGATTGGATTGGTACGGCCATGGGCGCATTAGATGATGCTGCGATGATCGACGAACAGTTTAAAGAGGCTTCGGAGTCTGTAACAACAGCTTTTTATGCGTTACAGGATGCGGCGTACCAAGTGAAAAATGTTTTAGATGAGCTTGAATTCGATCCTGCACGGTTAAATGAAGTGGAACAACGACTTGCGCTATTCCAAAATTTAAAACGCAAATACGGCTCCACTGTGGAAGACATAATTGCCTATTATGAGAAAATCAAAACAGAGCTGAACGAGCTGTTAAACCGCGATGAAATTTTACAAGTAAAAGAACGAAAAGTGCTTGAAATGGAAGTCGTCTTAAATGGGCTTGCAGAAGAATTATCCGCAGTTCGCAAAGAAGCGGCAAATCAATTAAGTGAAGCCATTATGGCAGAGCTACGTGAATTACATATGGAAAAAGCAAAATTTATCGTAAATTTTGATGCTTTACCTTATTTTGATATCAATGGTAAAGACCAAGTGATCTTTTATATTTCAACGAATGTTGGTGAACCACCAAAGTCTCTACCAAAAATTGCTTCTGGAGGAGAATTATCGCGTATGATGCTAGCGTTAAAAACGATTTTCTCTTCTTCAAATGGTGTGACGTCCATTATTTTTGATGAAGTGGATACAGGTGTCAGTGGACGTGTCGCACAAGCAATTGCTGAAAAAATTGCTGCCATTTCTGTTAATTCTCAAGTTTTGTGTATTTCACATTTGCCGCAAGTCGCAGCAATGGCCGATCATCATTATTTTATTAAAAAAGAAGTGGAACATGATCGTACATTTACATCATTAGCTGAAATTGATACGCGTGCTCGTATTGAAGAAGTAAGTAGAATGATGTCAGGTGCAGAAATTACCGATTTAACGTTACAGCATGCAACAGAATTATTAAAAATGGCGAATGAAAGAAAAAAACAAATGCGTTAACTTGTTAGGAAATCCAGAGACAGTCAACTGTTTCTGGGTTTTTTTCATTTTGCACAAATATTTACCGCTTATAAGAACCGTACAACAACACATAGTAAAAAGACAAAAATCAAAAGGAGGTGTCGTATGAATCGTCATTGGCGTCAATTTGTCATTTTGCCTATGCTCATCGTTTTGTTATGTTTACCCATTCAGGCATTTGCGGCCAAAAAATTAATACCGATGGGCGAAGCAATTGGAATTCAGCTTCAATTATCACATGTATTTGTTGCTCATGATGTGTTATTAGCTTCCAATCAATGGATGAAAGGAGGCGCGGTTATTGAAAAAATCAATGACACAACGGTAAAGACGCTTGCTGAGGCCAAACAAGCAATTGCTAAACAGGGGCAACAAAAATGGACGATAAAAAGTGAAGGAAAAGAAGTCACAGTGGATTTACAAGAGCAAGAAGCAGAACATGTCATCTCTTTTTTAAAGGATGAAACAGATGGAGTAGGGACATTGACATACATTGATCCAGAGACATTAAATTACGGAGCATTAGGACATCAAATCGTCGATTCAACGCTTCAAGAAGCACCTGTCTTCCGAGCAGGCTCCATTTTCTTAGCATCCATTCAACAGATCCGTAAAAGCCTTCCTGGACAACCTGGCTATAAAATATCCTCCATTGAAAAACATCAGGAACGACTAGGTAGTATTGATAAAAATACAGTTTACGGAATTTTTGGCCGATGGGAAGATAGTTATCAACAAAGATTGCCCAAAGCCATCGAAATTATGCATGCAAAAGATATAAAATTGGGGAAAGCTGAAATTTATACAGCGATAGAAGGCAGTAAAGTCGAAACATTTTCTATTGAAATCATTAAAGTCGAAAATGAACGGCTTGAATTTATCGTCTCTGACGAAAAGCTCATTGAAAAAACAGGGGGAATTTTACAAGGAATGAGTGGTAGTCCAATCATTCAAAATGGTCGTTTCGTTGGGGCCGTCACCCATATGTTTGTAGAAGAACCGAAAAAAGGTGCGGCAATTACCGTGGCGGAAATGTTAAAAAAATCTTCTTAAAAAAATGGGGCTGCCTTTGGTAGCTCCTTTTTTCATGAAAAAACTAGGATAAACAAGCTCATTCCCTAAGTATTACAGCGATAAAACAAAACACTTTAGCGATACTTAAAAAAAAGTGTAGTTTTATCTCAGTTTTTTCACTAAAATAAGGGGTATGAGCATTCGACAATTTGCAAGTACCTATCGTAACTTGTCGATAAAAATAGAAAGTATCGGACTACATACTCATTTTTGGAAATAGAAAAGGTTTTTAAGCAAAAATGTCGAAAATTCCACAGTGTGCCAAAATAGACATTAGGGGTAAAAGGTTTGTGCTTTGAACAGTCAAAGCAAAGTCCAGAAGGAGGAATTGAAATGACAAAGGTAAAAGTGGCGATAGCAGATGATAATCGAGAATTATTAAAAACAATGGAGCATTATTTTCAAGGGCATCCCGAAATTGAAATAATAGCGACGGCGTCAAACGGGAAAGTATGTCTTCAAATGCTTGAAGAATATTCTCCTGATATTTTATTACTGGATATTATTATGCCTCATCTAGATGGGTTAGCTGTTTTAGAGGCAATGTATCAAAATGATCGTATGTCTTCGGTGCAAGTCATTATGCTAACGGCATTTGGTCAAGAAGATGTTATGAAACAAGCGGTGGATTTAGGGGCATCCTACTTTATGTTAAAGCCATTTGAATTCGATCAGCTCGTTCAAAAAATATTGCATTGTGCTGGCCAAAAGGCAGCAATACCGAAAAAGTCAAGTGTATTACAGCCAACAACTCCTCAAAAATTAAATCAACATCAGCTTGATAGCACGATTACAGCAATTATTAAAGAAATCGGCGTGCCTGCCCATATTAAAGGTTACTCCTATTTACGAGAAGCGATTCAAATGGTGTTTGAAGATATCGAGTTATTAGGTTCTGTGACGAAAATTCTTTATCCAGAAATTGCAAAAAAATTCAACACAACACCTTCACGTGTAGAACGTGCCATTCGTCATGCCATTGAAGTCGCATGGAATCGTGGCAATTACGAGTCCATTTCGTCGATGTTTGGCTATACAGTGCACCACTTAAAGTCGAAACCAACAAATAGCGAATTTATCGCCATGATTGCGGACAAAATTCGTATTGATATGATGGCGAGCTAACAGTTTTAAGCACATTATTAATGGGGAATGACAATCCTCCCTTAAATATAGATAGCGCATAGAGTGCGAATATAACGCCTTTTTAGACAGTTTGCGTCAGCTGTTTGAGGGGGCGTATTTTTTGTCTAAGTGATTGATCTCTTAATGCTTTAGTCTGTAATATTGTAGTAAAATGTAATATATACTATATAAAGGTTGAACAATCGGAGGGGAACATCAATGGGACTATTTGATGGATTAATGGGCAATGCAAGTGAAGTCAATCTAGATAAATTACAGGAAGAAATGCAAGAGATTTTAATACCGCATGAAACGATTCAAAGTGCGTATAAAATTATTAGAGATACCTTTATTTTTACGAATAAGCGACTGATCTTAATTGATAAACAAGGGGTAACGGGGAAGAAAACGGAATATCATTCGATTCCCTATAAGAATATTCTTCATTTTGCCGTGGAAACGGCGGGCACATTTGATTATGATGCCGAACTGAAAATTTGGGTTTCAGGTAGCCCAATGCCGATTCAAAAGAACTTTAATAAATCGACGAACATTTATAAAGTACAAAGTGTATTAGCAGAATATGTACTAGGCTAGTATGTAGGATGAACGGTTAACAGGTATCTAACTGTTAATCGTTTTTATTTTTGTAGAAGTTCCTGTCAGGGCGCAAATGCCTGCTTAATCAAATGCACATCGGAGTCGGTGGGCACAGGTTTCTTCTTAAAAAATGGTCGCAATGACTTAGAGGCATAATGGATGGTATATTATCAAACGAGGTGACAAAATGAAAAGTGTAAATTTTCAACTGGACCATTATAATTCGTTAGAAATAACGCAAGTGGATGATCGGTTATTTGAGGTGCGCCTTGAACTGAATGGCCGCATTCATGTTTTTTATATGACGCGTGAACAACTAGGGGCAGATCAACGTATTGAAGCCATTCATGCTAAGTTACTGAACGACTATATTCCCAGCTTTGATTGACTGTATAGTAGCCGTGTGTAACTTCTCATTATTAAGAAGGAATCGCGCTTCCTGCAAGTCAAATCGTGACACGTCTCTTTACGATGCTAAAGAGACGTTTTTTAGTAGACAAGACCTAAGATGAACATGTTGATCAGTAGATGGAGCTTTTTCATTGTTGTGTTGAGGTATTGCGTATGACCCAAACATTTATTGTTGAGTTATCGTTTAAAGACATTTGCACTTTTGCAACAAAGGAAAACATGATTTTTTATAGTATATATCGTCTATTTTTCAGAAGAAAATTGTTTAGGTTGTATGTAGGACTTACTGAGAAAGTATGGGTATTTTCTTTATGAGTAGTGACAATTGTCTCTAAACAAATGTAAATAGATTGTATATACTTACATATAGAGGGAAGGAGGAGGTAGCGTGATTCTAGTTCGAAATGATAACTTCGAAATATCAGAAGAAAACGGAAAGGTATTTATGCTTACATATAGTGCAGGTTTTCCATTAAGAGAATTTGATGGTGTCTTGAGAAGTCATCCACGATTAAAGTTATCTAATTTTTCTATTTTAAAAACTGTACTAGCGACAGAAAGCACGAGTCCTGTAGAAATTGGACGTTGGCTTCCAAATGTTGAAGCTGAAATTGCACGTGATAAAATGTCTGCCTCTATATTTATATATGAAACGCCTGATTATATTGAAAAGAATAAAGAAAAATTAACACAACAAATTTTAGAAACGTTAGCAAACCAAGGCATTATCTATGGTATTTTAGATTTCGATATTTCAAAAATTGAGCCAGGGAAAGCATTTTTAATTGCACAAGGAACGCCGCCAGTGGCAGGAGAAGACGCTCAAATTACATACTTACCAAAACCAGAAAGAAAGCCAGTTATTCGTGAAGATGGTAAAGCTGATTATTATGACATGAATTTTATTTCAGAAATTTCGGAAGGTTCCTGGCTTGGGGAAAAAATTCCTGCGACGATGGGCAAGCCTGGTCAAAATGTACTCGGTGAAATGATTGCGGCAGCACCAGGTCGTGATTACCCTATTCGATACGATAAAAAGTCTGCATATGAAGTAGAAGAGGATGGTAAATTGGTCATCCGTTCGAAAATAGCGGGTGTGTTAGATGATGTTAAAGGAGCCATTGGCGTTAATCGCCATTTACCAATACATGGTGATGTAGGCGTTGAAACAGGTAATTTAGAGTTTAATGGTTCATTAAGTATTAAAGGAACTGTGACAACAGGTTATACCGTTATTGCGACCGGCGATATTTCGATTGAAGGTGCAGAAGGTGTTAGTGGCGCTAAATTAATCAAATCAATCGAAGGGGATGTGTACATTCGCGGCGGAATTTTCGGCTTAGGCTCAACGCTAGTAGAAGCGGGCGGTAATATTTTTGTTAAGCATGTGAATGAAGCAAATTTAGTAGCGGATGACAGTATTCATATCGGCTTTTATTCGTTAGGGTCTCAACTTACGGCACATTCAATTTATGTTGATGAGCGAAGAGGGAAAATTATCGGAGGGCGCGCAGTAGCGAAAAATACAATTGTTACGGCAATTTCCGGCAACCGCCTCGAACGTAGAACGGATTTAATTATTGAAAGCGTCAACAAGCAGGAGAGTTATGCGATCATGCAAGATAAAGCAACACAGCTGAAGCAACTGCAATCAGAAATTTCAGAACATGAAACGAAGATTACGAGTTTATTACCTCTTCTTAAGCAAATGTCTACTCAGCAAATTGCGGCATTTGAGGAAACGAAACAAAACTTGTCAAAATTAAAAGCAGAAGCGTCTACAATGGATCGTGAGATTAAAATCATGATGGATGATATGCGCCACGCTGGAAAAGAAGAAATTATCGTGACCAAGGAAGCTTATCCAGGTACGTATATTCAAATTGGCAAAAAATCATCGTTACTAAGTAATATGACGAATGGTAAATTCATGCTTGAATTTGGTGAGCTAAATGTCTAATGCATCATTTATCCCTGTGTTTGCGCATCGAGGGGCATCAGCTTATGCCCTTGAAAATAGTTTGAAAGCGTTTGAGAAAGCATTAGAACTAGGGGCGGATGGGATTGAATTAGATATTCAGCTTTCAAAAGAAGGCACGCCTGTTGTCTATCATGATCCGCAGTTATCAAGATTAGTAGGCAGCAATAAGCTGGTAAATGAATGTACGATAGCAGAACTAGAAAATTTTAAATTAGGGAAGCCGTGGAGAAGACTTTTTTCATCTTATAGAATACCAACATTTCACGCTGTTTTAGCATGGGCCAATCGTCATCAACTACCTCTAAATATCGAATTGAAATCGACCATCCTAGACAATAAGGATGCGTTGATTGACATGCTTCATGGACTTATTTTACCTAAAGGTAGCCATTTTTCATCATTTCATTATGAACTGTTAGAGGCTGTAAAACGTTATGCACCGCAATATGAAACAGCGCTTATCGCCACCAAAAAATTGAAATGGGATTTGCTTTGTGATTATAAGGCGATAGATAGTGTTCATATGCATAAACGATATTATAAACCTCGTTATTTAGAGGCGTGTGTAGCGAGTGCTAAAACATGTCGTTTTTATGCGGTTGATGGCAATGAAAAGTTTTTGACGAATCCACATCCATCAGTCATTGGATGGATTACAGATTTTCCTGATAAGGTACTCACTGTCCAGCAACGACCATTACGATAGAAAAATAGCTATCCAGTAAGTCAAAACGAGATGTGACTTGTATGGATAGCTATTTTTATTTTTTTTGGAAGCGCGGAGCCACTTTTCCGTTTTTTCGATCGCGGTGTAATAAAAAGCCTGCGAAAAAGCCGAAGCCAGCAACAAAGAAAATGATGCCAACAACAAATTGTAGCCATAAAAATGGGAAAGGTGAGATGAGCTTACCGAATAGTGTGTCACGCATAAATTTAATGCCACCTGCGGCCATAAGACCAGGAATAAGCATTACAATAAACGCTGCAAATCGAGCCATGCATGTCCCTCCTCATACCTAACTATAATTGTACCTGTGGATAACGGAATGTCAAGAAAGCCCTTAATTGTTAGCAATCTAGAAAGATAAAATAAGATAAACAAAATACTATTCTGTAACTGAATGTTTAGAAAATTCTTACTTAATAGGAAAAGTGTAATAATAGTTGCGAAATTGTGAATTTGTCAGTATTGTAAAATTAAATGGAGTGATATTATCCATTGTAAAACAGTTTTATTATTACTTTATTTTAATTGGGATGGGCATTAGGGGTTGCACTTTCCAAAGCAAAGGGGCGAGTTTTCATGGAAATCTTCAAGTATATGGAAAAGTATGATTATGAACAATTGGTATTTTGCCAAGACGAAGCATCTGGGTTAAAAGCGATTATCGCTATCCATGACACAACACTTGGGCCAGCATTAGGTGGCGCTCGTATGTGGACCTACGCGTCAGAAGAAAATGCGATAGAGGATGCATTGCGATTAGCACGTGGGATGACATATAAAAACGCAGCTGCTGGTTTAAACCTTGGCGGTGGAAAAACGGTCATTATTGGTGACCCATTTAAAGATAAAAATGAAGAAATGTTCCGTGCTTTAGGACGTTTCATTCAAGGGCTGAACGGTCGCTATATTACAGCTGAGGATGTTGGTACATCTGTAACCGATATGGATTTAATCCATGAGGAAACAAATTATGTAACTGGTATTTCACCAGCATTTGGTTCATCGGGGAATCCTTCACCAGTAACGGCTTATGGCGTTTATCGTGGCATGAAAGCAGCGGCAAAAGAAGCGTTCGGTACAGATTCACTGGAAGGTCGTACAATTTCGGTGCAAGGATTAGGAAATGTTGCTTACAAACTTTGCGAGTATTTACATAATGAAGGTGCAAAACTTGTAGTGACAGATATTAATCAAGCAGCAATTGATCGTGTTGTGAATGATTTTGGCGCTAAAGCAGTAGCTCCGGAGGAAATCTACGCACAAGATGTTGATATCTTCTCACCTTGTGCATTAGGTGCGATCATCAATGACGAAACGATTCCACAATTAAAAGCAAAAGTTATTGCTGGTTCTGCTAATAACCAACTACAAGATTCAAAACATGGCGATTATATCCATGAGCTGGGCATTGTCTATGCACCTGATTATGTGATTAACTCTGGTGGCGTTATTAATGTCGCAGATGAATTATACGGCTATAATCGTGAGCGTGCAATGAAACGCGTAGATGGTATTTATGATAGCATTGAAAAAATCTTTGAAATTTCAAAACGTGATGGCATTCCAACTTATGTTGCAGCGAATCGTTTAGCTGAAGAACGAATTGCACGTGTAGCTAAATCACGTAGCCAGTTTTTAAAAAATGAAAAAAATATTTTGAACGGTCGTTAATATCGTCAATTCAATCAAGAGAAGTCGCATTGTCGACTTCTTCTCTTTCATATAGAATAATAAAATCTAGACTTAAACAGTAGTCAAGAAAATATAGCGCAAAATAACTTCAAGTGAACGTGAGCAGGAGTACTTTAAGATTTCATTGTCAGTAAGGATGAAATAATAAGCCTGTAGCGATACAACGATTTCCTCGATGGGTGGCACAGCCACACGTGTTGGGAAAGAGGGGCTTTCGCGCTTTTCTCATAAGGAGGAATAACATATGGCTCAAAATTATGACGTTGTAATATTAGGTGGCGGGACAGGTGGCTACGTCGCAGCAATTCGTGCAGCGCAACTAGGCTTGAAAACAGCGATTGTGGAGCGTGAACGACTTGGTGGTACTTGTCTACATAAAGGCTGTATTCCTAGTAAGGCGTTACTACGAAGTGCAGAAGTATATCGTATGGCCAATAAAACCGCGAGCGAATTTGGTGTAGATATTGCAGGGGTGACTTTGCAGTTCGATAAAGTGCAAGCGCGTAAACAAGCCATTGTAGAGCAATTAAGCCAAGGTGTGAATACACTGATGAAAAAAGGGAAAATTGATGTTTATGAAGGAACAGGGCGAATTTTAGGTCCATCTATTTTCTCACCAATGCCAGGTACAATCTCGGTTGAAATGCGAAATGGTACAGAAAATGAAATGCTTGTTCCGACGAATGTTGTCATTGCAACAGGATCAAAGCCTAGAGGCATGGCAGGATTACCGGTTGACGGGCAATATGTGATGAACTCAGACCATGCATTGCAGATGGAACAATTGCCAACGTCTTTACTGATTGTTGGGGGCGGTGTGATTGGTATTGAGTGGGCATCGATGCTTTGTGATTTTGGCGTATCTGTAACGGTAATTGAATACGGTTCATCCATTTTACCAGCAGAGGATGCAGATGTCGTAAAAGAGGTAACAAAGCAGCTTGAAAATCGTGGCGTGCGCATCGTAACCAATGCAAGGTTAGATGTAAATAGCTACAAAACAGAAAATGATAACGTTTACATTTCTGCGAAGGTGGATGACAAAGAAGAGCACTTTGAGGCAGAGAAATTATTGCTTTGTGTTGGACGTGAAGCAAATATCCATGGAATTGGCTTAGAAAATACTGAGATTGAAATTGCCAATGGCTTTATCCAAGTAAGTGATTCTTATCAAACGAAAGAATCGCATATGTATGCGATCGGCGATGTTATTGGTGGCTTGCAGTTAGCGCATGTTGCTTCACATGAAGGGTTATCAGCCATTGAGCATATTGCAACAGGAAAAATAGCGCCGCTAGATCCTTTAATGGTTCCGAAATGCGTCTATTCCTTCCCTGAAGTGGCGAGTATCGGTTTAACGGAAAGTGCTGCCCGTGAGCAAGGATTTGCATTGAAAATTGGTAAGTTTCCGTTTAAAGCAATCGGCAAAGCACTTGTTAATGGCGATTCGGACGGCTTTGTAAAAATAATTGCAGATGAAGAAACGAACGATATTTTAGGTATTCATATGGTAGGACCGCATGTGACCGATTTAATAGGAGAAGCATCATTAGCGAAATTATTAGATGCGACACCTTGGGAGATTAGTCAGGCCATCCATCCACACCCATCACTTAATGAAGTGTTAGTCGAATCTGCACTAGCTGTAGATAAACGGGCTATCCATTTTTAAAGCTTCGAGCGGTTCTCACTACTATCATTAGTGGGAGAAGCGTGGAAACTATACACTAGCATTCATAAAGGGTATAATCATAGGCTGAATCAAGTACTAAGCTTGAGAGATGTAAGAGCGCTAAGGCGTAAAATACTGTAAATAAAGTAAAACTAGAGTTGCTTGTGTCGCGAATGGCAGGCACTTTAGCACTTTTTCTAATGCGAAAGGGGTGTTCATATGCAAGACGTTCAACTTAAACATGAAGATTTAGGGTTATCGAACGAAGATGTCCTTGCTATGTTCGAAACGATGTTAATGGCAAGAAGATTAGATGAGCGCATGTGGTTATTAAACCGTTCTGGTAAAATTCCATTTGTTATTTCTTGTCAAGGGCAGGAGGCAGCTCAAGTAGGGGCAGCCTTTGCGCTAGATAAAGATAAAGATTATATTGCACCGTATTACCGTGATATGGGGGTAGTATTGCATTTTGGTATGACGCCTAAAGAGTTAATGCTTTCTGCTTTTGCGAAGGCTGAAGATCCGAACTCGGGCGGTCGTCAAATGCCGGGTCATTTTGGTCAAAAGAAAAATCGAATTTTGACTGGTTCTTCACCAGTAACAACACAAGTTCCTCATGCTGTGGGCGTGGCACTTGCTGGTCGTCTACAAAAAGAGGATTTTATTTCTTTTGTCACATTAGGAGAAGGGTCTTCTAACCAAGGTGATTTCCATGAAGGAGCGAATTTTGCAGGTGTGCATAAGTTACCAGTTATCATTATGGTAGAAAACAATCAATATGCGATTTCGGTACCAGTGGAACGCCAATTAGGATGTGCCAAAGTATCCGACCGTGGAATTGGTTACGGTATGCCAGGAGTTACGGTAGATGGGAAATGTCCATTACAAGTATATAAAGTTGTCAAAGAGGCTGCAGATCGTGCTCGTAGAGGGGAAGGTCCAAGTTTAATTGAAACGGTCACATTCCGCTTAACGGCGCATTCATCCGATGATGATGATCGTCAATATCGAACAGCTGAAGATATTGCCGAAGGGAAAGCGAAGGATCCGATTGTATCATTTGAAAAGTATTTACAAGATGCTGGCATTATGACGGAAGCGCTGCGCACAGAAATAGAAGAGCGTGTTATGGCAGAGGTCAATGAGGCAACGGATTATGCTGAAGCAGCTCCGTATGCTCAACCAGAGGATGCCTTGAAATACGTATATGCACCAGTGGACGGAGGTGACGTGTAATGGCAGTAATGTCTTATATTGATGCGATTACATTAGCAATGAAGGAAGAAATGGAACGAGACGAACGCGTTTTCATTTTAGGAGAAGATGTCGGGCGTAAAGGCGGCGTTTTCAAAGCTACGACGGGTCTTTATGAGCAATTTGGTGAGTATCGTGTGTTAGATACGCCGCTTGCAGAAAGTGCCATTGCTGGAGTCGGCATTGGGGCAGCAATGTATGGAATGCGTCCAATTGCGGAAATGCAGTTTGCTGACTTTATTATGCCAGCTGTGAACCAAATTGTATCAGAAGCTGCAAAAATTCGTTATCGCTCCAATAATGACTGGACTTGTCCAATTGTCGTACGTGCTCCGTTCGGTGGAGGGATTCACGGTGCGCTTTATCATTCACAATCAGTAGAAGCCCTTTTTGCTGGAACACCAGGATTGAAAATTGTCATTCCTTCTACACCGTATGATGCGAAAGGCTTGTTAAAAGCAGCGATTCGAGATGAAGATCCGGTACTGTTTTTTGAACATAAACGCGCATACCGTCTTATTAAAGGAGAAGTTCCATTAGATGATTATACATTGCCGATTGGCAAGGCAGATGTGAAACGTGAAGGTGAAGACGTAACGGTCATTACCTATGGATTAGCTGTTCATTTCGCCTTACAAGCAGCTGAACGTTTAGCGGCAGATGGTATTTCGACACATATTTTAGATTTACGGACAGTCTATCCGCTAGATAAGGAAGCAATCATTGAAGCGGCAAGTAAAACAGGCAAAGTATTGCTTGTTACAGAAGATAACAAGGAAGGTAGCATTATGAGCGAGGTTGCAGCCATTATTGCGGAGCATTGCTTATTTGACCTTGATGCACCAATCCAACGTTTAGCTGGCCCAGATGTACCAGCGATGCCATATGCACCTACGATGGAGAAGTTTTTCATGATTAACCCTGACAAAGTAGAACGTGCAATAAGAGATTTAGCGGCATTTTAACTTATTCTAATAGGTCTCTTACCTCGATAGGAACAGGCGGGAGAGACGTGAAGCCTCCGGCAGATCTCAAGGATTGTGAACAGCTTGTTGTGAAAACATCCTGTTCGAATCCAGGCTAAGGTGACACGAGGCGTAATTGATGGGAGGAATAATAATGGCGATTCAACATATTACGATGCCACAGCTCGGTGAAAGCGTAACAGAAGGTACAATCGAAAAATGGCTCGTACAACCTGGCGATACAGTTAAAAAATATGATCCACTAGCAGAAGTCGTAACGGATAAAGTAAATGCAGAAATCCCATCTTCTTTTGAAGGGGTAATTACAGAGCTACTTGCGGAAGAGGGGCAAACATTGGCTGTAGGCGCGAATGTTTGTACAATTCAAGTTGCAGGTGATAGTGATGTGCCAGAACCATCTCCTGCTAAAAAAACAACAGTGAGTTCAGCGATTTTAAATGCAGGAATTCAGAAAAAACAAGAGTCGCTTAAGGAACCATCTGTTGCAAGTAATAGCGAAAAACCAGTAAGACAACAAAAAGCTCGATACTCACCAGCTGTACTTCGTTTAGCCCAAGAGCATGATATTGCACTTGAGCAAGTTGTAGGCACAGGTGAGGGAGGCCGTATTACACGCAAAGACCTGCAGCAACTGATTGCTTCAGGGACTATACCAACAGCACAAGATGCTCCAACTGCCGAGCCGGTTGCAACTTCTAGCAGCCAACAAGTCACGACATCAGAACAAGATGCAAAACCAGCAGTATCTGCGCAAAAGACGCAAGCAGGTGATGTTGAAATACCGGTAACAAATGTGCGTCGTGCCATTGCCAATAATATGGTGCGAAGTGCACAAGAAGTGCCACATGCTTGGATGATGATGGAAGTGGATGTAACGGATTTAGTTGCATACCGCGATAGCATTAAGACGGAATTTAAACAAAAAGAAGGCTTTAATATTACGTACTTTGCGTTCTTTGTGAAGGCAGTTGCACAAGCTTTAAAAGAGTTCCCAATGATGAATTCTATGTGGGCGGATGATAAAATTATCCAAAAACATGATATCAATATTTCGATTGCGGTCGCGACAGATGATGCGCTGTTTGTTCCTGTTATAAAACACGCAGATGACAAGTCGATTAAAGGCATTGCAAAAGAGATTCATGAGCTTGCACAGAAGGTTCGCGCAGGTAAACTGACAATGGACAATATTCAAGGTGGTACGTTTACGGTTAATAATACAGGTGCTTTCGGCTCGATGCAGTCCATGGGCATTATTAATTATCCGCAGGCTGCTATCCTCCAAGTGGAAAGTATTGTTAAAAAACCGGTCGTTTTACCGGGTGGAATGTTTGCAGCACGTGATATCGTCAATTTATGTTTATCTTTAGATCATCGCGTTTTAGATGGATTAGTTTGTGGTAAATTCTTAAATAGAGTAAAAGAAATACTCGAAAATACAAATAAATCTTCGACGTCAGTCTACTGATGATTTATCGGAAACCTGTTATATAACGGTTTCCGATTTTTTTTGCTTTGCGAGTCGCAAAATGTACTGTAGAATAACAAATAGAAACTACTAAGGGGGGAAGCTGATTAAGCGTCCGCATGTCAAATAACATGAAAAATATTGAATTTGAAAAGCCTTCCTATTCACAATGGCAAGATGCAGCAATCAAAGCTTTAAAAGGGAAACCATTCGAGTCTCTTTTAACGAAAACTAGTGAAGGTATTACGTTAGAACCTCTTTACACACAAGAAAGTTTAGTAGCAAAACTAGGAGATGAGCTTGATAAACAAGTGGCCACAATTCGTTCCCTACAAAATAATCAAGTATTTCGTGTGGCACAACAAGTATATGCAGAAACAAGCGAAGCCTTTTTTGCACAACTTGATGATAGCTTAGCTCGTGGTAATGAGATTGTCACAGTTGATAGCCGTGTAAACTTTGTATGGACTGAAGAAGTATTGGCACGTTTAGCTACTTATTTCACTGAATATTCGTTTAAAATAACGGTGAAAAGTCAAGATGACCCATTAGTGGCAGTATTCAACCACATCCCTACTGAGCAACGTGAAGCAGTTCATGGTTTCATTTTATGTGAAAAGCCTATCAAACTTGTAGAGTTGCCTAATGTACGAACTTTATGTGCAAACACAGTAGCTTATCATAATGAAGGCGCGAATGCTGTCCAAGAATTAGCGTATGCACTTGCCCTTGCAGCGAAATATGCGGAGCAAGAAGAACACTTTGAAGCCTTTGCCCAACAATTTTATGTGTCATTTGCTATTGATACGCAATTCTTCACAGAAATCGCTAAGCTACGTGCTTTTAAAGTACTTTGGAAAGCGTTCTCATCCGCTTATGGCGTAACAGAAAATGTGAAAATCCCAACGCTAGCTGAAACGTCACTTCGAAGCTTTTCGAAATTGGATGTTTACGTTAATTTACTGCGTGCTGCAAATGAAGCGCTTTCTGGATTAATTGGCGGTGCGGATGTCTTTACAGTTCACCCACATGATGCATTAACGAAGCCTACAGAACAATCCGTTCGTATTGCGCGTAATGTCTCTTTAGTGTTAAAAGAAGAAACAAATGTATTAAAAATAATCGATCCAGCTGGTGGTTCTTATTTTATTGAATCGTTAACAGCCGACTTCGTAAAAGAAGCGTGGGCATTATTTTTAGATATTGAAGCTGCAGGAGGTATTGACGCATATAGTGCATCTGGTCTATTAGCCGAAGCGTTAGCTGTATCTTACCAAGCGCGCATCCAAGCAGCACAAACACGCAAACAATCACTTATCGGTACGAATATTTATGCAAATCCCGACGATGTACTTGCAAGTGAAACGAACCCATTATTTGCAGATGTGAAGCGCATTTCGATTCCGTTTGAACAATTGCGAGGACAAATGACAGCAGCCGATGTGAAAACTGGCATTCTAGCGTTAGGCTCACTAAAAAGCTCTAAGCCGCGTGCTGATTTTGTTTCAGGGTTCTTAAATACGGTTGGTCTTGTGCCAGAAAAAAGCGAACCAGTTGCTACCGTCGAGGAAGCGCTCACATGGTTACAAGCAACAGACGCGAAATATGTTGTCATTGCCGGTAATGACGAGACGACAAAAGAATGGGTACCAGCAATTTTAGCTGGCAAACCTGCCCACGTTATTGTAGATGTTGCTGGTAAATTTAAAGACGAAGAAGAAGCTTGGTTAGCACATGGCTTAAACGGCTTTATTTTCGCAGGACAGAACATTATTGAAAAATTAAATTCAGTGTTCGCAAGCATGAAGGAGGTCCAACGATGAGCAAGCCAAATTTTAATGCAATTGAAATCGAAAAAGTATTATCAGCTGAAGCGCCTGCAGCGTCAGATGAAAAATTCATGACAAATGAAGGTATTGAAATTAAAGACATTTATACAAAAGATGATATTTCAGATGTGAAACACTTACAAGATGTAGCTGGGATTGCGCCAAATACACGTGGTCCATACCCTACTATGTATGTTGCTCGTCCTTGGACGGTCCGTCAGTATGCAGGTTTCTCTACCGCTGAAGAATCCAATGCGTTTTACAAACGTAATTTGGCCATGGGGCAAAAAGGGCTTTCGGTTGCCTTTGACTTAGCGACACACCGTGGTTATGACTCTGACCACCCTCGCGTTACGGGTGATGTTGGGAAAGCAGGGGTAGCGATTGACTCTGTAGAAGACATGAAGATTTTATTTGATCAAATTCCGTTAGATCAAATGTCCGTGTCCATGACGATGAATGGTGCGGTACTACCTGTACTGGCATTCTACATCGTAGCTGCAGAAGAACAAGGGGTAACACCAGATCAGCTTGCAGGGACAATTCAAAATGATATTTTAAAAGAATATATGGTGCGTAACACTTATATTTACCCACCAGCCATGTCGATGAAAATTATTGCGGACATCTTTGAATTTACAGCTAAATATATGCCGAAATTTAACTCGATCTCCATTTCTGGATATCATATTCAAGAAGCTGGTGCTACAAATGATATCGAGTTGGCCTACACATTAGCTGACGGTCTTGAGTATGTTCGTACAGGATTAAAAGCGGGTATTGATATCGATGCCTTCGCACCACGTTTATCATTCTTCTGGGCTATTGGTATGAACTATTACATGGAAGTAGCCAAAATGCGTGCAGCACGTCGCATTTGGGCGCAAATGATGTCTACGTTCAATCCAAAAAATCCAAAGACATTGGCATTACGTACACACTCGCAAACTTCTGGATGGTCTTTAACAGAGCAAGATCCATTCAATAACGTAACGCGAACTTTAATCGAAGCGAATGCTTCTTCGATGGGACATACGCAATCATTGCATACGAACGCACTAGATGAAGCCATTGCATTACCTACAGACTTCTCGGCACGTATCGCACGTAATACGCAGCTATTTTTACAAGAAGAAACAGCTATGACAAAAGTGATTGATCCATGGGGTGGTTCATATTATGTTGAAAAATTAACAGATGAAATTACAAAGTCTGCATGGGCGTTAATCGAAGAAATTGAAGAGCTTGGTGGTATGGCAAAAGCGATTGAAACAGGTCTTCCGAAGATGAAAGTTGAAGAAGCAGCGGCGAAACGCCAGGCAAAAATCGACTCGAAATCAGAAACAATTGTCGGCGTGAACAAATACCGACTAGAAAAAGAAGAACCAATCGATATTCTTGATATTGACAACACGCTTGTACGTCAAAAGCAAATTGAGCGATTAGATGCGATGAAGGCAGCGCGTGATGAAGCAGAAGTGCAAAAACATCTTGCGCGTTTAACGAAAGCCGCACAAGATGGCGAGGAAAACTTACTGGCAGTAGCGGTAGATGCGGCGCGTGCGCGTGCATCGCTTGGAGAAATATCTGATGCCATCGAAGTGGTCTCTGGTCGCCATAAAGCAGTGATCCGTTCTATTTCAGGCGTGTATTCTGCAAACTTCTCTGATGAAGAGCAAATTACAGAAGTGAAAAATATGACAGAAGAGTTTCTTGAAAATGAAGGTCGTCGTCCGCGTATTTTAGTGGCGAAAATGGGACAAGACGGGCATGATCGTGGTGCGAAAGTAATTGCAACAGGCTACGCTGACTTAGGCTTTGATGTCGATATTTCACCACTATTTATGACACCAGAAGAAACGGCACAAATGGCAGTTGAAAATGATGTTCATTGTATCGGCGTATCGTCATTAGCCGCGGGTCATAAAACATTAGTACCAGCATTAGTTGCTGAACTGACAAAACTAGGTCGTGAAGATATTATCATCATTGTTGGAGGCGTTATTCCAGCCCAAGATTATGAATTCCTTTATGATGCAGGGGCAGTTGCTATTTTTGGTCCAGGTACAGTAATCCCTGTATCAGCCATAAAAATCATTGAGGAAATCTATAAACGTTTAGGTTACGAGGAAGTGTCTAAATAATGGACAAAAACAAAGAGATGCAAGAAAGTGCTCTATTTGTCATGGGTGGCGTCGAGGCATCTCACGACGGTATGCAATATGGCGTACCGAAAAAATTCCGAAAGAAAAAAGCAGACAAAATAGATATACAGGAGCTTGCACGACAAGTACGTGCGGGCTCACGTGTGCAATTGTCGAAAGCCATTACGCTAATTGAAAGTTCCAATAGTACACATAAAGCGCAGGCGCAAGAGCTATTACAAGAGCTATTACCGCATACAGGTAACAGTGTCCGTATTGGCATTACGGGTGTACCAGGAGCAGGGAAGAGTTCTTTCATCGAAGCTTTCGGAACGATGTTATGTGAGATGGGTAAAAAAGTAGCAGTCCTTGCAATCGACCCGAGTTCTTCATTATCTGGAGGCAGTATTTTAGGCGATAAAACACGTATGGAAGAATTAGTGAAAAAGCCGAATGCATTCGTTCGTCCTTCACCGTCTGCTGGTACCCTAGGGGGTGTCCATAAAAAGACGCGTGAAACGATGCTTGTTTGTGAAGCAGCTGGCTACGATGTCATTTTAATAGAGACGGTTGGCGTCGGGCAAAGTGAAACGTATGTCCGAGGTATGGTTGATTTCTTCTTGCTACTGGTGTTAACAGGAGCAGGGGATGAGTTACAAGGCATGAAAAAAGGCATTATGGAATTGGCGGATGCAATTGTTGTGCATAAGGCTGATGGTGATAATGTCCGTCTAGCGAAAAAAACTGTATCGGAGTACAAGCAAATATTGCATTTCCTTCAACCTGCAACACCAGGCTGGATGTCTACGGCCATGCCGGTTAGTTCGTGGGAAAAAAAGGGTCTCGACAAAGTATGGGACACGATCGGTGAATTTAGAAAAACGGTGGAAGCGAATCATTATTGGTCCATTCGACGCCAAAATCAAACGAGAGATTGGTTCCAATCGATGATTACGGATCATCTTATAGACGCCTTTTACGGCAATCCAGAGCGTAAAGAACAAGTTCAGTCCTTAGAGCGCCAAATTTTGAATGGGCAGTTAACGGTAACGCAAGGTGTAGATCGTTTGTTTAGCGATGAGCAATAATAGAAAGAATATACGTTTTTCTATGAGCATGTAGGTGCACAAAAGTATCACTTACTGCTATGATAGGAGATGTATGAGCGCATCAATCTAAAGCACACAAAGTAGAAAGACAAGCGCGAAATTGAAAGGAGCTATCGCTTTATGAATATGGATTACGATTTATTTATGCAAGAAATTTTAAAAACAGCACGTGCAGAAATTGAGGCTGCAGGCTATGAGCAATTACGCACGCCAGAGGCTGTTGAAGAGGCGTTTGCTCGTCCAGGTACAACATTAGTGATGGTCAATTCAGTATGTGGCTGTGCTGGAGGCATCGCTCGACCAGCGGCAGCACAATGCGTACATTACGATAAACGACCAGATCATTTAGTCACTGTATTTGCTGGCCAAGATAAGGAAGCAACAGCTGCTGCACGTTATCACTTTGGTGAAGACCACTTACCATCTTCTCCATCATTTGTTCTGTTAAAAGATGGACAAGTAGTAGCAGAGGTAGGCCGTTATGAAATCGAAGGTCATGATCCAATGTCAGTTGTAACAAACTTACAAGCAAACTTTGAAGAGTATTGTGAAGAACTATAAGCTTGTTCATGAATAATTACCATTGTTTCACATGGTGACATAAAAATTTGGTTAAAGTGTTTGAAACACTTTAGCCAAATCCTTTTATAATTTTTGCAATATTGGCTAAATAGCAAGTTTTAATAGATAAGAAAAGCTTCTAATGAATAACTATTCGTTAAGTATGCTGTAGGATGGGAGGCAGTCGACTTGAAGAAATTTTCAATCGGCTATCGTACATTAAAAACAGCAATCGGGGCGGCTATTGCCATTGCGATTGCGCAGTATTTTGAATTGGCTTCTTATGCTTCAGCTGGTATTCTAACGATCTTATGTGTGCAGCCAACGAAGAAAAAATCCCTCCATGCTGCTTATACCCGCTTTGTCGCAAGCATTGTCGGTATGCTGTATGCATTTTTGAGCTTTGAGCTATTTTCTTATCATCCGCTAACATTGGCAGGAATGCTTATATTGTTTATACCGACGATTGTGTCGTTAAAGGTTGCTGATGGCTTTGTATCGAGTGCGGTCATTATTATGCATATATACGCTGCAAAAGGGTTTTCGTGGGCACTTGTATCAAATGAGTTTGCATTGATGGCTATTGGCTATGGTACGGGGATTGCCATTAATATGTATATGCCAGACATTCAAAAGGAATTAAATTACTATAGAGTGAAAATAGAGGAACTGTACAGTAAGATATTTTTAGAAATTGCTAGCTATTTAAGACAGGGCGATACATTATGGGATGGGCAGGAAATTATTCAAGCTGTCAAAATGTTGAACGATGCAAAATCATTAGCGTTTAAAGATGTCCAAAATCATTTTACTAGAAGACAAAATGATTACTATGTTTATTTTGATATGCGTGAACAGCAGCTTGAAATTATTGAACGAGTGCTACCGAAAATAACGACACTTCCTGTTATAGTACAAGAGGCAGAAGTCGTTGCAGACTTTCTACAAGACCTAGGAGAGCACGTTCATTCAGGCAATACGGCAGGTCGTTATCGGGAGAAATTAGAGCGCGTAAAGCGAGAATTTGCCGCATTACCACTACCGACAAACCACCAAGAGTTTATTGCACAAGCTGCGCTCTATCAATTCATTGAAGAAATGGATCGCTATTTGGAGATTAAGCAGTCATTTAAAGGTATAAAGGTAAAAGGAAAGCGCCCACAGTAGTGTGGACGCTCCATACCTTTTTAAACTAGCATCGATAAACCGAATGCAAGAGATGAGATTATCATAATAGCAATCATCGCATAAACAACGATTTTTTGAAATTTTTTATTACTCATATGCTCGTTCGCTCCTTCTTTTCTTATAAATAGTTTAGCAAATCTGAAAAATTTCTCAAGTAGTAGAGTTTTGACAAAAAAATCTGTAAAATAGGGTATGTACCATAACAGAAGGAGATGTCACCATGGAGAAAGTAGACCATATTGGGATTGCGGTGCGTGATCTTGATGAACGCATTACATATTATACAGAAACTTTAGGTTTAAAGTTACTGAAAGTAGAAGAGGTTGAATCTCAGCAAGTTCGTGTTGCTTTTATTGACGCTGGCAATGTGAAACTTGAATTACTAGAACCGATGAGCGAAAAAAGCACGATTCACGGATTCATCGAAAAACGTGGCGAGGGCATTCACCATGTTGCTTTCGGTGTAACAGGCATTCGTGAGCGTATGGCAGAACTGCGCGAAAAAGGCGTACGTCTTTTATCAGAAGAGCCTGGACCAGGTGCTGGTGGTGCAGAAGTTGCTTTTATGCATCCTAAATCATCTTTCGGCGTGCTATATGAATTATGTGATAAAAGTGGAAAAGGGGATAAGTGATTAGTATGGATATGTTCGATAAAATTAATGATTTATATGATCGTAAGACGGTAATTGAGCTTGGCGGTGGCTATGAACGCATCGAAAAGCAACATGAAAAAGGTAAACTAACTGCTCGTGAGCGTATTGAATTATTGCTAGATGAAGGCACGTTTTTCGAGATTAACCCATTCATTACACACCGTACAGTAGACTTCGGAATGGACAAACTAGAAGGTCCTGGAGACGGCGTAGTGACAGGTTTCGGTAAAATTAACGGACGTCCAGTTTACTTATTCTCTCAAGATTTCACAGTATTCGGTGGAGCACTTGGTGAAATGCACGCTAAAAAAATGGCAACGGTAATGGACCTTGCAGCTAAAAATGGCACACCATTCATCGGTATTAACGATTCAGGCGGTGCGCGTATTCAAGAGGGTGTCCTATCTCTTGATGGTTACGGCCATATCTTCTACCGTAATGCGATTTATTCTGGTGTCATTCCACAAATCTCAGTAATTATGGGTCCTTGTGCAGGTGGAGCTGTCTATTCTCCAGCCATCACAGACTTTATCCTAATGGTTGATAAAACATCTCAAATGTTCATTACTGGCCCAAAAGTAATTGAAACAGTAACAGGGGAAAAAATCTCTGCGGAAGACCTTGGTGGTTCAAAGGTGAATAATGCAGTAAGTGGTAACGCTCACTTCCGTGCACCATCTGAAGAAGCCGCTATTGATCAAATTAAACAATTGTTAAGTTATTTACCACAAAATAATAAAGAAAAAGCACCTCGTCAGGCACGTCCAGCAGGAGACGATTACCGTCCAGAAATCGTCGATACTGTGCCAATCGAAACAACTCGTCCATACGATGTGCGTAAAGTAGTGGAACAAGTAGTAGACGAAGGGTCATTTATGGAAGTTCACGCTGAATTTGCGAAAAATGTAGTCGTCGGTTTTGCGCGTATTGCAGGTGAATCTGTCGGGCTTGTTTGTAATCAACCGAAAGTGTTAGCAGGCGGTCTTGATATCGATTCTTCTGATAAAGCAGCTCGTTTTATCCGTACTTGTGATGCGTACAATGTACCAATTATTACTTTTGAAGACGTTTCGGGCTTCTTCCCTGGCGTAAAACAAGAGCACGGTGGTATTATCCGTCACGGAGCGAAAATCCTTTATGCTTATTCAGAAGCAACTGTACCAAAAATTACAGTTATTTTACGTAAAGCATACGGTGGCGCATACGTAGCACTTAACTCTAAATCTATCGGTGCTGACCTAGTTTTCGCTTGGCCAAATGCAGAGATTGCCGTAATGGGTGCAGCAGGTGCAGCGAACATTATTTTTGCGCGTGAAATTGCGAAGTCTGAAGATCCAGAAGCAACGCGTGCAGCAAAAATCGAAGAGTACAAAGAGAAATTCGCCAATCCGTACGTGGCAGCATCTCGCGGTATGGTGGATGATGTTATTGATCCTCGCGACACACGTATCAAACTTATTCAAGCTTTAGATATGTTGTCAAACAAACACGAAACACGTCCAGAGAAAAAACACGGAAATATTCCGCTATAAAATTCGAGTAAAACCCAGCAGCCTTTTGGTTGCTGGGTTTTATTATAAAAATTCGTTTGCAAATCTAAAAAAATTAAATAAAATGGCAGATAATTGAAACATTTCTTTCGCTCATTCGTACAAATAGAAAAGGGGAGTTGAGATGAATGGAGTGGCAACAATTACAGGCGGAGCAGGAAAAACTTCATGGACAGCTAAGAAGTGCGAATAGATTAAGTGAACAAAAGCTTTTAATTGAAGGGCAAATTGCACATGTAGAACAAGAAATGACCAAACATTCTGTAGAACTCAAT